>JAEETO010000002.1 GCA_016290385.1 Bacteroidales bacterium
GATCTCCTTCGCATTCACCATCAGGCTCAGCTTGAAGATCTTCTCGGCGCCTTCGGCCCCGATCCGCTTCCGGAACTTCGTCATGTCGATCGGGTTCATCGGCGGACGCTTCTGGAACACCTTCTCCCCAGTGAAGTATTGCATGTACGGATTCTCCATCCAGTGGGCTACCACGCCTTCGTCGCTCAGATACGCTTGAAACCGACAGATCGCCGGCCGTATTGTCGCCACCTTGACCGACCTTGGCCACGATGCCCAGTTCCTCCCAACAAATGAAAGATGTGCCCCCTAGATATATGCATCAATCAACTATTTGAGGCACTATCGTAACAAACTCCGACCCGTTATATATACTGTAATAAATACTTTCGGTCCCTACAATGATCATCAATAGAAAAGATACACATATTTCCGAAGTAACAAAGTTGCTTATAATTGAATTACAATCAGTTCCTGAAGGTGATGGATTCTTCTCTGGATGAGTATGCCACTCTCCAACATAAACTCTTGTATGTTCAGATTCTTCGTAATCTAGACTAATAAACTCATTTGCCTTAACCGCATCCCTTTCACAACCACATCTACTATTATGCGCCACACATGGAGGTGAAACCTTGCTTATTCTAAAGGTCTTTTCATCTATCTGAGAACCGGTCAGAACTCCGCACATTTCGTTACCTTCATGTTGAGCATATCCTCGCAAAGTATCAAGGACTACTTCTTTTATTTCGAATCTGACGTCCAAGTTGTTTAAAGGGGGAGCCTGAGCAGTTGGTTTTTTGAAAGGCCACCCGCCCGTTCTACGAGTTTGATTCCTTTTTGTTCTGCTATTTCTAAGTTTCCTACCCATTGGTATATTTGAGTTTCTTCCGTTTTGTTTATAAGTCTATCAATATGAAAGAATAACCCAGAGAGTAACAAAGTAACATCGTTGGCAGAATAGAGTGCATACTGGCCATTGCATCCTGCATCTCGATGAATAAGTTTCACGCCTTCTTCATATTCGGATTTATCAATCAAACAATATTCAAGGAAGTTGTCATCCAAAGCAGTTCTCAACCGTTTTATTGTTTCTTCTTCATCTGGATTCACATATATTATCAAACCCGATATCCCATAAGGTTCGAGCCATATTATAAACGACGGTATCTGTATTTCTTTTGCCAACACCTTATCCAAAAACCATTTCTCAGACATTATATCACCTGTACACAAGAAAATGGAGCTAGCCTCATTTAGATTATCAAATGAAATCTCTTCAATCTGTTTATCAATTGGAGTGACTTTTCTATCTGGGCGGTAAAGAGTCAGAAAATCAGCAACCGCATGAACTTTTCTTTGATCAACGTAATTAAAACCAAGCAGATGACGGCCCAGATTATCTATGGTCAAGTTATCTGGATCAATAAGAGTGAAACTAGCATTGTTATAACCGTTGAGGTAGTAGCACAAATTGCTGCCTACGCTACCTAAACCTATAATTAAAAACTTATGTTGCTTCATGAACGCCCCAGCCGTGCGTTCTGCGATTCGTTTCTCCTCATAGATGTTTGACTTTATTCTACTCAAAAACTTGTTCTTATACTCTAGTTTTGTCAAAACATCAATAGCATTTAAAGTACCAGGTCTAAAACCTTTCCGATAGAGGTTCAAATTGGGGACAGTCACACCCCCCATCATATATTCTAGACCTAAGGGGAAAAGGATATGGCCTTTATGATTCTTTTGGAGAAACTTTTTACATACTATCTTATCCTCGTCATCTACAATACATTCCAGAAATTTACTCCCGGTTAGCGAATATGGTGGTGTTGCAGGAATGTGCAGTGACTTGATAAATAGAACAGGTACTTTACTGGCTTTGTATCTAATCTTGATATTCTTCAGTATATCTTCTGACTCATCTAAACCACACACAATACATTGGTCAAAGTACTTATCGTCTTTGGCAATGTAGTCCACATGATAGGTAAAACCTCTGAGTTCGCATGTGTGCTCTGGAATGTTACCCAAATAAATCCAGTGAGGTTCCAACTCGGCTTCATCTTCATATTTCTCCGACCAATAACTGTCTATTTCTTTGGCATATTCTTCAGTATTGTCCTGGTTCGAATATAACTCAATCCACCTCCTTGTCTTAACAATATTATCTTTTATCAGTCCATAGATGTTGGTCGTGTCATAGACAACACCATCTTCGTAAAGGCAAAGCTTTCTTGTTTTAACGGATATGTGAGGGAGATAACAAAATCTACTGTCTGGTACAATCATCCAGGGCATCACGTAAGGGAACTCACGTGGGAAAGCCATGAACACATTCACATCAGAATTTTTACCAAAAGTTTCTGCTGTTATGGTTAACTTCCAAACAGGTACATTAGCTTTTCTTCGCTGATCGCCATCTGGCAAATAGTCCACCTCTTCAATAGCATATTCTTTCGATAATATCGCGAGACAATGCGTCAGGATGGTTTCGATGTCAGGCATACTGACTGTTTTTCTTTATCGTTCCTGCAAACTCTTTCTGCTGTGCATCGTCATCTACATCTTTGGCGGTGGAACAACTGAAACGGTCACCAAAATACTTCTGCCACTTTTCACAACCTTCTTTCTGGTTTTTGGAGTTTACCGCGCGTTCAGCATCTTCTCTGAAAGACTTTAAGCGGGATAAAAATGTATTACGCTTAGTATCCGAATAGTGTTCAAACAAATCTTCACCAGGCGATACAGGGCGTTTACATATAAAATGACCCTCTTTGCTCAATTCATCCTGCATTGACACCAAAGTGTCCTTCATGATGACATCCAAACGGGTTGCATCATTCTCCGTATAATGGTTTGCTGCTAAAATGGTTAGAATAAAGCCACAAGGCAAATCAACACTTTTGTCATACTTAATCCAATCACGCCATGCTTTGAGGAAACGAACTATCTCGCGAAGGTATGTTTTATTATCGCACTGCTCCTCAAACCACTCGTTGAACTGTTTGGCATCCTGTTTCGCCCATGGTTTCTTTTTATGGGCCAGTTGAGGATGCTCGTCACCATCAACCTTGAAATAGATGGGGAGATCAATATGATGACCATCCGCATAGTTTACACGTACGCAAGCATTTTTATCATTAGGTGCTTGCTCCGTATGACCATCGACAGCAGCATACACTTTGTCATGATACCACTGGATTTCATGTTTTTCGTCCTCAGAATCTCCAATGAAATATACACCATCGTCCAGATCGTATGCCGCGAGACCAACATCATCAACAATTGGGTTTAGAATAGTCCCAACTGCGAATGATCCTTGGCTATAAAACTTGGGTTGAATCTCGTCTTCGAGATTGTTTTTGAAGTAATTACGTATTCTATCCCGCAAAGCTTTGCGGTTACCCTTCAATTTCTCTATTCGGCTATCATTCGCCTTAATAGCATCATGAAAAGCCACAAACTGTTCGTGATTATTTGCCATTATTCTTAGATTTCTTTGTTAATTCCCATGAACCTGTGCAATTACGGTCATTCCAATATGTGCCTGAGAGCCTTGTAAGGTCTGCATAGTCAATATCCAACTTTGTAGAACCATAGTGAATATTCAAACCTCCTTCTTCTCTCTTCTCCGCTTTGTTTCTATACTCTAATTTTGGATCATTCTGGTATGAGTATACAAAGATCGTCCTATCAAGTGTGTCATCGTGAATGAACACTGAACTAAATGAATCGCTCCTACTCTTTTCAAAATATCCATGAACATGAGTTTCAAGGAATGACTGGCTTATTTTGAGTGTAAACTCATACTCAGTATCCTTAAAACTGGACTTACCTTTTCCAGACCATTCACCACTAATATTGGGAATATGTAACCACCTACCAACAAAAGGAATCCGCCATAATAACCAATTAAATAATACGGCTAAACAGCAGACTATAGCGCTTGTATAGCCTATATCTCCCCAAAGAGTTTCCAATTCCCAAGGATTTCCGTTGTTATAAGAACGTATAGCAAAATGGATGATCAGAAAAACCACAATTACAGTTACAGCTATGCATTTGATAAATGTTTTATAATTCTTCTGCATATATATTCTTTCTTTAAATTATTACATCCAACATACCCCCCCCTAAACAAATTAATCGTTGCAGCCCCTTCCTACTTCGTGATGTCTCTGATTATATCAAACAGTTTATACATCTGCGTGTATGACTTGTACACCTCCGGCTCTGTCGCGTGCAACTTATCCAGTTCGCGCGATAGCTCAATAGCCTTCACCATATCTCCCTTTTCCTTAAGTTCACGGTAGATGTGTGTTTTGTTGAAGAAAGCCTCCGTCTTCTCGTAGTTGGGAATGTGTTTCTTCAGTTCCTGCGCCACGGCATCATAGTCCGCATATTCCTTACTCGACGGGCCGGGCATATAGTGCATCAGGAACCAGTATTCCGTACAAGGACTCGACTCCACAAAGATAATCTTTGGATTATCCTTCTTCAACGAACGATAATGCTCCATTTTGTCGTGGTTACCTTCAATAACATCCATGTCAATAAGGCACAACACATAATCATAGCCCGCATACACTCGTTCTTTTGCCAGATTCACAATATCATCAATGTCTGAATGCTTTGGAATACCGGGCACCAGACTGAACCTGTAGCGCTCAGTTGTGCGCATGTCATCCACATAGCGATACTCTGTCAAACCTTCACCGATGATAGCGATGCTCTTACGTACTCTTCTATTCACCTGTCTCATGCTCATAGTATTCATCCATATCCATATAAATACTGTCCAGGAAAGGCAGATTCACTAGCTTTTCCTGCCTGTACGCATTGTAAACCGACAGCGTCTTGTGCAGACCAAGAGTTGACAGTCTAATCAGTTGAGTCTCTCCGCAATCGTTCTTGTCTGTGAACCAAATCACATCCCTGCGGATATAGTCCTCATCCAAAAGATTGATGTCGTGTGTAGAGACAATCAGCTGTCCGCCACGCTTGCTGTTCACCAGGAACACTTTTATAAAATAAGACAGCAATTCATAGTGAATACTTGTCTCTATCTCGTCAATCGGAAGAATCACACCGTGAACCAACAGGTCATAAAGGATCGTAGCCAATCCCATATATCTCTTGGTTCCCCGAGACTCCAATTCCTCGTCAAGTTCTTTATCCCCGTTACTGGTATGGTGCACAAAGAACATCTCGTCCGAATGCAACGTGCCTTTTTTCAGGATCTCTTCCTTTGCCTTTTCAGGCATTCCCGAAGTATTCTTTATCACCAGTTCCATTTCAGGAGTAATGCTCACTTCCTCCTCATGGATAGCAATATCAGAGATATTAAAGTCAGATGCTTTCAAGAAATGCAGAATGAATTTCTTCAGTCGTCCATCTCTATCTCTAGTTATACGGCGTTTGGTAAAACCCATCAGACTGCTCTGCGGATACATAATTGGAGCAATTCTCTGGGAAAAGAAATCATATACCAGATTCAACCTTGATTTCTCAACATTTGACTTTCCAAATGCAGCAATAACCGTGCGTTTATTAAAGGTATTACCCTCAATAGCCTCTCTGCTTTTCTTGACCAATCCCACTTTGCCGCCAAAAACAATGTCTGTTGCATCTTTTTCAGCATTATACGTGCGCTTGTACAACAAAGTTGGCTGAACAGACGAATAAACCTGCAGGGTTTCCTCATAAATAACCTTGTTATCCAACACCAGGTTGAGTTTATACTTCTCCCGGTTCAGATAGAAAGACATTTCAAACTGCGTCCGTTCCTTGCCCGACACATCATCAAGCAAGAAAGGCACAACTCCAATCTCGTCGCCTTTGTTCAAACCGTCATTGACCATGAACTGAGAAAAGAAATCGAGTGCTTTCAAGATGTTTGTCTTACCTGAAGCATTAGACCCATAGATAAAGCCAATCTTCAAAAGCGAGACGCCGTCAGCTACCTCTTCGGTATATATATCACGAGAAGTATCATCACTTGTCGGGATAAAACTCAGCGTCTGCTCATCCCGCAACGAATAGAAATTCCTGATTTTGAATTCCGCTATCATAATTGTTCAGTATTAAACGACGGTTCAAAGATACAACAAATTTTTGAAACCAACGATTTTATTTTTATTATTCGTTCAGATTTCACGAAATTTAAATATAAATTCTGCCAATTTGTCATTTCCTGTCTTCTGGCAGCGTATTTGCCGTAGAAAAGAATAAAGGGATAGTCCGAATCCCCTGTCTAACCCGAGAACCTTGGACAAGTTCTCACAGTGCCTGAAAAGGAGCAGGCGTTAAGCTCTCGCATCAAAGACCGATGGGATAGTAGTCGGTACTTTGCAGGACGGTACTTCCAGAGTTTACGACCGATCTTACGTTGCCAAGATAGTCGATCAGGTTGTCTCACACTATCCTTCACATTATACCACAATTACAATATGGATCATACATTTCCTTGAATATAAACACATTGTCCGAATAATCGTAAATCCAGAAAGAATAGGTATCGTCATCAATAAGGAATAAAATGATTTCCCCATTCTCCGTCTCCCCATCCGGCTCGTAAAAAACAAAGTCTTTCTTTTCTGAAGTTCTTTTAAAAACAGTGCTGTCTAAAGCTTGCCCTTCTACAACAAACCAATGTCCCATATGCTCAAAACACCCATTATAACATTGATTGTCTCCAAAATCAACCAACCAAGAACCAATTGATCCAATGTTATACTCGGTAGTGGTATCATTCACGATTCGACTGTGAATCGAAAAAATCAATTCGGGTGTATAATACGCACATTTCCTCTCATGGATGATAATACTATCAAGAATCGGTAATAAGCTCTCATTTCGTATTTTTAATATCCGTACATTTCTAAGTCGACCATCATTGTCTGAATTCAATAAAACAAAGAAGGCTGAAATAATGACAACGATAAACAATACAAAGGCTATGATCTTTTTCATCTTAGTATAGTCCATTTTGATTGTATCTATGATATTGCCCCGGATGAGTATAGATATTTAGGGACAGTCGTAAATTGTATAATCAGCCTTCCTTTCCAATAATTGTTGCGGAGGGAGCGTATGGAAGGCAACTTACGCTTTGGAAAAATACTCCGGACAGCTATGATTATTTATAGATTACCATACAACGGGATGGTTGTCATAAATGCGCCAATATCTGAGTAATCATTTATTCTCTGAAAGATAGCATCTTTTATTTCAGATAAATACTCTTGACAAAAGACTTGTACAGAAGTTTTCATACAAATCGTGTCCACCTGTAAATCAGAGGTTGTTGTTTTCAATAATAAGCTCTCTATCGGAGGAATATCACTTATAATATTTATAGAGTCATCAATACCGCTATAGTAAATAATACAGAGAAGAGGGGAATACCCATTGGCCAAGATTCTATCTAATGCGTATTCACCCGGAATTATATAATAACCCTTAGCCAAGACAAGGGCATTATATTTTTGGTGAACCATGTTAATACAAGAATCCAACTCACTATAATTAAACTGAGATGGAAACAAATAATCACCTTCTCTATTGAATGCTGACGATTCAAAGCTCGACCAGAAATCCATCTCATCTAATAAAAAAGACTCAGGGTGACTTAACCTATAAAATTGATCCCCTATGAAATAACAGGATGCAATTCCAGCATGAGTATTCAATAGAAAAAATACTGAGTCTTTATAAAAAGCATACCGAACTTTATGAGGAGCGAATGTCTCTAAAATATTGACGCCTGTAAAGTACTCAAGCTCAGAGAAATAAGCTGGTTCATTTTCTTTATAACTACTCATGAACTTGAATAAATCATCATATTCATCAGGTAGCACGTAATAGGCTTGACAATACATTCTAACAAGATTATACAAAATAGGGTGTACAGGTCGCCTACGGACTTCTTTCCGTATTTCCTCACAATTCATCTGACAAACGCATGATACAATAAATAAAATAAGCATGATAAGTATAGATATAAACTTACCCATTCTCTTATTATTGTTGAGGAAATAATTTTTTCCATGCGGAGATGATTTTTTCAGCATTTTCATCCGAATAATTAATAATTACTATATCCCAGCCTTTATTATTTTTTAGAACGATAAAGTGTCCTGATAAATAACCGCTAAATAAACCATTTAATGACTCTATTTCATATTTTGGTGTCTGGCCTATTCTCAAATAACTATTTTGTTCAATCTCAGAATTATTAAAAAAGGTTGTCTTTCTATCGCTTTGAAAATTAAAACCATCATAGCAAAATGGTCTAATAGAATGTTTGAAGTTTTTAAAATAAAAGCTTCTACTAGGCAGTGGCGCTATCTCTTGAGAAAACAGAGTATTATTATTTTTTTTAGAATTAGAATATGTTGCAATTATCAAATCGTCTATGCGTCTATACATTTCTCCCTCAAAAGTGTGACGCCCCTCAATATCAATAAGTTTAACTTTTTCCCCGAATAAACTATAATACATTCCCGTACTACGATCTAAATAGCTATAGCCTAAATCCGTATAACCCTTTTCCTTAATCTCTTCTACAGACAATTGACCCTCATAATAAGTATACTTCAATTCTCCATTTTCGTCAAAATACGAATACCAATTCTGACCATCCGGATCCACCAGCATCACCGGATTACCGGCACAATAGCTATAAGCATTCACTCCATAGTACTTCTCCGCCATTGGGTCGGGGACGGTCCAGCGGGCGATGCGGGGATCGTAGTGCCTTGCGCCGTAATCCAAGGTCCCGAGGTAGGATGTGCCGACGGTGTAGCCTTCCAGCTCCTTGCCGTTGTAAAGATAACGATTATTCGTGATATTCGCATCGCTGAACGCAAGGCCGAACGGATAGTAGTCGGTACTTTGCAGGACGGTGTTGCCCGAGCTTACGACCGACCTTACGTTGCCGAGATGGTCGGTAATGTTGTATTGTGTCGTATATGCTCCAGTTGACGGGTTTCTCGTCAGCTGGCCGTTCGGGGTCAGGATGTAGTCGACGGCCAGGCTGGCGTCGTAGACGAAGTCGCCGCAGTAGACGCTCTTCAGCGTTCCGCCCTGCTTGACCGCCAGCTTGTTGCCGTTGGCGTCGTAAATGTAGTCCACGGTGCCGGTGTTGGAGGATACCTTGATCTTGTTCGGCAGTTTGACCGGGCTGTAGGTGACCGTCAGCCCCCTGAGGCCGTCGGTCTTCATCGTGCCGTCGGCATTGTATGCATACGATTTCTGGACGCCGCCCACCGTCACCTTCGACAACTTGTTCGTCCCGCTGGAATAGGCATAAGCGAGCGTCTCCGCCCGTGCCCCGGTCCTAATCATGCTTGTCAGGTTGCCGTTACTGTCGTAAGCGACCGCCTCGGAGTTGCCGCCTGAATGGGTACCGGACGTCAGCCGCCCATAGGCGTCGTAGGTGTATGCGTAGGTCTGTGAGCTGCCGCCGGCGTGCGCCCACGTCTCTCCGCTGATGTTGCCGCCATACTGCGGCGTCGTCCCTGTCTCGTAGCTGTAGGAGATGCCGAACTTGTCGGTCCCCAATGACGAGGGATTGTTGATTCCCGTCAGGCGGCCCCGGATGTCCCAGGCGTAGTTCACCACCTGCGTGCCCGTCCCGAGAACACGCGTGGCCTGTCGCCCGATGGCGTCCCAGGTGTCGGTCTCCAGCGGCGTCAGGGTCCCGCCGTCCAGGCCCTGCTGGATGGACGTCAGGCGCCCGGCGTAGTCGTAGCCGTACTTGCGCAGGACCGTCGTGGTCGTCGAGCCGACGGTCTGTGATTCCTTCGTGGCCGCGACCTCTCCTTGGTGACGCTGCAGGGTACTCCGGCGGAAAGTGCCCGCCGTTCCTCCCGTGTAGATGTCACCCACCTCCTGTATCAGCCTGCCGAGGTTGTTGTAGTAGAGACTCGTGGTCAGCAGGATGCCCGAAGTGGTCAGCTCGTTCCCGTCGAGGACCTTTGCCTTGCGCCCGGTCACCAGGCCCTTGACGGCGGAAGACTGCACCGAAGAGGAGGACTGTCCGACGTCGGATCCGGCTGCGCTGAACGACAGGACATCGGGATAGCCATAGCTGTCGTAGTAGGTGATGGTCAGGACGTCTTTCAGCGCGACCGGCAGGACGGTGTCGCTTGACGTATAGCCGGAAATCGCACCCGATGCGCTGCGCGTCTCGTGGAATGCCTGGCTGGCATAGTTGTTACGCAGCGTCGAGGCGCCGGAGTAGCTCTTCACGATTCCCGAATACACCTCCCGCCCCAGACGGTCATAGCGATGGAATTCCCACAGGAAGTCGTTGCTCTGGAGCGCATCCTGCGAGGCGACGAGACGGTCGTCCGCATCGTAGACGAACTCTGTCTTGCCCTTGTCCGGCACGTAGCTCTCGATGAGGCGGTCCTTCGCATCATAGATGTAGCGGTAGTACATCGTTGACGTGACGGACGTTCCAGAAGGCTGGGCTTTCGGCGGGATGACCGCCACTAGGAGTCCGGCATCATTATAGACGTAACTCGTCCGGAGATTGCCTACGCGTGTCTCCACCACGTTTCCGTTGCGGTCGGTGAAGGTAATCGTCGTACGCTCGTCGGGATCGGTGATCAATTCTTTGAGAAGCGTCCCGGCGGCGTAGGCACTGCCGCGCGTGACCACGCTCGTCGACGCCGTGATGTTCCAGCGGTAGACAGCGTCAGTCGTAGAGTTCACGCCGTAGGCATGCTTCACGCCGTGGGTCAGGTATCCGCCTGCGCCGGGCAGGTATTCCCTGAGGACGCGTCCCACCGGCGATGACTCATACTCGGTGCGGCTCTTGGCATATGGCACATCGGCGGAGCTGTACCGGGCCGAATACCAGCCCGACTGCTCGCTGGCATAGTTGGGCCGATAAGCGCCGCCCGTACCCGCCGAACCGTATGGCAGCCACGCGTCCGTAACGCGACCCCATGCGTCGTAGGTGGGATACTGCATCACCAGGTCCTTCGACTCCCCAGAGCCGTAGGCCTGCACGGTCTGCACTTCCCGGTATTGCCCGTCATAGTAGTGCGCCACGGTCCGCCGCCTGGCGGCTGCGACGCTGCTGATGGCGCCCAGCGCCGTGTCGGGCGTGCTCACCTTCACGTAGCTGTTCCCCGCACCCGTGGCATCGTTGTATTCGATGGCCATCGTCACCTTTGCGGCATTGTCCTTGACCGTAGTCAGCCGCTGGAGTCCGTCGTAGGCGTATTCCTCCTTCCTGCCCGCCGGGTCGAAGGCGCCGCTCACGCCGTAGAGCGGCTTCAGCGTCCTTCCCTCCACGAGCGCATCGGAGATCCCGCGCAGCGTGGACAATGCCGATGACACCGTGGCGTCAGACGGATCGACGGCCAGTGAGAGCGACCCGAGGGTCTGGACGCCAAGGGCTGATGCCACCTCACTCCACGACGCCCCCGTGACCTTTGCCACCGGCGTGGTGTGGCTGTAGCTCCAGACATGGTTCTCCGTGTCGTCCTTCCCGTAGACGATGCTGCGGGGGTTGCCCCAGCTGTCATATTCAGCATACGTGATGCGTACCGGCGGGTTGGAACTACCCTTGGCGTACCTTACTTCCGAGGGGCGGAAAAGATATCCGCCGGGAGCGTCGGTCCCCGCAAGACGGACGTACGTGACCCGCGCCGTGTCCACCTGCGTGCCGCCTACGACCAGGGCCTGGCCAACAACCGGCGAAACGATGTGGCGCCCCACCAGCGAATCCATCATCGCGCCGGAAGATGTGAACGGATAGGTGTACCGCATTACCGATGTGCGTCCGTCGCTGCGCGTCGTCGTCTCCGTGGCAGGATAATGCCAGTCCTGCATAAGGGTGTACGCCAGCGTGCGGTCGGTGGTGAAGGCCGATGTGGAGACGCTGCCTACGCTGTCGATGCCGAAGGTCTCGACGGTCTCGCCGCCGGGATAACGCACGCCACGGGTCGAGGTGTAGAGGTAGTAGTACAGGGGCGCCACTGCGTCTCCGCTTCCCAGGTCGTCCATCCGGCGTATCGACCAGTAGTCGGGCAGCAGCCCGCTGTCGGCATTCGAGGATGCCTGCGGATGGTTGTAGTACACCCCGTGGTAGAATCCTAGGTTTACGATCTCGGCCTCCACGTCCTCGACCCATTTAAGCGTAGTACGACGGACGAGATGTCCGCCACCGTCGTATTCCTCCGTCTTGGTCAGTTTTGAGGTATTGTAGTTCAATGACTCTCCCTGAAGGTGCCATTCCTCAAAAGGAAACAGGCATTCGTTGGCATTGAGGAAACCCGTGGTCCCGACCGTGAAGGACTGCGGGACGGTGAAGGTCCTCTCCGTACGGCCGAGGGCCGTGGACCCCGCGTAGACGGTCTCGGTCACCTTGTCGTAATCGACCGCTTCGCCGCCGCCGCTGACCCGGGACACGTACTTCGGGGTGATGGTCCTCGTGCGGTCGACGGTGATGAAGGATATGTTGGCCCCGACGGTTGGCGCCTCATGGACCGTGAGCTGGTTGACCATATCGACGCAATACTTGGAATCGGGTATGGCGGAGATGCTGCCACCGGCATAGGTGTAGCCCGTCTTGCGCAGCACGGCGCCTCCCTTGTCCTTGTACTCCACGGTCTTGATCCTGAGGCCGGGGCCCGTGCCGCCTGTTACAGTTGCGCCGCGCTCCTTGGTATAAGTGTTCGGTTCGAACGTGAACTCGGTGTATCCTCCGCCGGGATAGGTGATGCGTTTGAGGATGTTGTGCTGGATGTAGGCGGTATCCGGGCTGCGGTGCCCGCCATTACCGAGGGTGAACGACGTGCTGAAATTGTATCCCAGCGCGCCGATCGACCGTGTGGGCAGGAAGCAGTTCTGGCTCGACGTCGTTCCGTTGAAGTAACCCCACCAGTCGCAGGAAGGGGCGCTGACCGTGTTGTTTATCACGTTGTTGTAGGCAAGGATATAAGACTGGCGCAGGATACTTGAAGCGTCATACACATTAATCGAATCGAGAAGGGGCTCGGCCGTGTTGATGTTGTTGGACCTGGTCTTGAAGACATACTTGCGGACTATGTTCCCTTCATGGTCTTTCACCGTAACGCTCGAGATGTGATTCGAAGATTCTACTATATCCACGGATCCCAGCGGCCATGATATCCTGCTTGGAAACACTTTACGGAACGCCGTCAGCGAATAGGGCATCTCCGTGTTCTCTCCGGTGGGATAATACCGGCTCAGGTAGTCGCTCGCAGCCTCGCCGTCGGGCGCGTAGCCCGTGTACCAGAACAGGCGCACCGAGTCCTGCACCCTGTACCATTGGTCCTGCCCGGAGCTGTAGGTATAATTGCCGCTGCGGGTATATTCGAACGACACCTTGTTGCCGGCATCATCCTCCGCCTCGCGGAGCTGCCAGCCCGTGGCGTAGGTCGTGCCGCTCCCGTTTACATCGTACGTGCAGTACTCCATGTATGCCGCATCCGTGGAGACGGGCGTCGTCGAGGCCGACCCGCTGCCGAAGCGGTAGCGCGTGCCGTCACCGTCGAGCACCTCGATGCCGTTGAACATCGACATCACCGTGCCGGACGACTTCACGGTACCAGCGACCTTCCAGTTCACCGACGGAGAAAAATGGCCCGTGTAGGTCCCGGAACTCTCCGTGAGATAAAAAGATGCCGCCCCAGTCGGGGTCGTCATCGTGAACTCGTCCTTCTCCGTATCGTACCGTGTCGGGCCGTACCATCCGTAGAGGCTCGAGATCGTATATTGGTCGTCGCTGCTACCGAGCTGGTCGAAATGCGTGTACTGGTCTGCCTGGTACCATGTCGATGCCTCGTCCGGCTTTCCCTTGATCACCCTGTTCACACTTCCTCCCACGTCCAGCACCCAGCCGAAGCCCACGTTCGGCGCCACGCTCCTGTCCACCTTCGCATTCGTCGTCGAATACCGCAGGACGATGGGTATCGACAGTTTGCCATACTTGATCGTATAGAGCGGTATCGATATGTCCGGAACACCCTTGTTCCCGTCCGCCGGATAGTTTACCGCGTCGTGCAGTGCCGCCGCTTCCGGCGACAGGGCGATGTAGTTCACCTTGTCCAATGAGATGGCATCCTGCGCAGACACGGAGGGAGCGGAGAGCAGGACGAGCAAGGAGAGCAGGGTGATGGAAGAAAACAAGCGTAGCGGCTTCATGGCGGTAAGTATTTTATTCTTTTAAAGTTCGGAAAAAGCGTGAAAGTAGTCAACATAAAAACGGCTATTCGGCATCTCGGAAGATGCGAATCGTTCCGCAGCAGCTTTCGGTCTTGTCTTAAGAGCTCAGGGGCAAAAGCGTCCTGAACAACGGATCAAAATGCAGAACTATTGAACTGTGAAATAGCCATAAAACGTATCTCCAGCAGGAGTTAAAAATTCAATCAAGTATAAACCACATCCAAAAGGAACGGGAAGAGAAACGGTTCCTTCCATGGAATCGACATTGGTCGTGGTAGAAAGCCCGGCCGTGCAGTTCGTCATCCTGACACCTACTTCTCCAAGATCATACGCGAATTCCACGGTTACAATACCTTGAATGGGATAGAAAATAGCTTGTAACGGTATGGGCACCATCGAACGATGGAGTGATTGTCCACTTGGCAAATATTGAATGTCTATGACATCTCCTTCCTCAACATCAGCGAATGAGAAAACAGGGACTGCGGCAAGGCAAGCCGCAAACAAAAAAAGTGACAGGATTCTTTTCATGGCTTTGCGTTCTTTGTTGTATACAAAGTTACAGTACCTCTTTTCAAGACCACGCAGCCACGCCCGAAAAACATCTAACATGCACTCTGCGAAAAGCGGCGCCAGATGACCGTTTGAGGCATATTTCAACTTCCCTGTTAGAAACAATCTAACAGGATTTCCCTCGATCTATCGTTATATGCTGATTTTCAAGAATTTACCCCCCCCACCCCGCGTCATGAGAGTCGTTAAATAAATCAGCGGAAGAAGAGAAGATATTGATTCTTGAATTTGGCTGATGAGCGGGCAATGGAATCCTTGAGACGGGATTTTCTCTCATAGGTGGCGGGCATGGACGAAATTTGGAACGCCGCTTTCAAGACACTGGGATCAAAACCGGCAAAGACAAAACTCGCAAAACGATAATCCTTTTCTGAACAATCCGGGAAATCCTCGCGATAGTGCGTCATTACTTCATCGAACAATTCATTCAAGCGACATTCAAGCAATTTCTGCCCTTCTTCGTCATCGGACAACCTTGCCATGGCATTCTTGGCTTCATAATAGACATCGTCCTTCACATCGACGGGAGATTTGCCTGGATGATAAAAGGCCTTGTACAGCTTTCCCCATTCCCGGAAAGACGACTGGAGATGCGTGGTAAATTCCCGCTGGAGACTGGCTTGCTGCACATTCATTTCCGTTACCCGATCAGACAACGATTCCACGGCCTTTTGCAAAGAAGCATTCTCCCGAGACAACAAACGGGCTTTTTGTTTATCGTGTTCATGTTTTCTGCGGAGCAGCAAATAACCGGACATCATGACAGCTATGAGGAGTAGGATGGAAAGCACAAAAATCCAGGTGATCAAGCGTTTTGCCTCCTCCGTTTTCGTTTTCTCCAATGCATAAAAATCGCGCTGAGACCTGACCGCTGACTGTCTGAGAATGTCCAACATCATTTCTGTCCGTTGGTCATTCGATTCATTTAGCAAATGAAAGGCCTTTTCATATTGTCCCTCTTGCGATAATGCTTTGCTTCTCCAAGTTTTATACGCGTATGTTTCACCTGCAGGCGTCATCTCCAGTTTATGAAAAAACGAATCAGCACGCTCGACGTCGCCAATCATGGCCAGTGAGTACGAATAGGCTCCCCAATGATTGACCGAAGGGAGACGACCCAAAATAGACAGCGCCTCTTGAAACAAGGAAACTCCGGCAGAATAGTCGTCAAAACTATTGACGCGAAGCAGGGCATAATCAGACAAGATGAATGGCATAACCTGTTGATTCGCTGAATCCTTTTCCGCTATAAGACAACTAAACAAGGAATCTGCTTCTTCTGTCCGCTTCAGGTTCGTCAATCCTTGCGCCATCCTATAACGGGAAGCCATCGCGAGCTTATCATCTCCGCACGCCTTGGCGGACAGAAATGCCAATTCCGAATATCGATAGGCTTCTTCCGGCATACACGTATTTGAGTACGTGTCTCCCATAGCTTGATACAGCAGGGATTTGAATCGGTCATCCTCTATCGTCCCGGCATAATCCAACGCACGGGTGAAGGAGATGATGGCATCTGCATAGTCCCCCCGGTTGTATTGTATCCTCCCCAGATAATACCATGCCTTGGCACGACGGATGCCGGAGGGATGCCGGTCATAGTATTCCACCGCCGGCATCACTACATTCACATCGGTCGTGTCGATCCAGTTCTTGTCGAGGGCCATGGCGTGCAGCAGTGCGTAGTGGGCGCGGAGCTTCGGCGTGGTGAGTGTGGTGGTGTCGATGGAGCGGAGAGTGGCCAGGGCACTGTCGGGACGCTCCTGGATGTAGGTTTCTACATCCAGAAGCGTAGCGGCAACCTGGCGGCTGGCGCAGGAAGCGAGAAGGAGGGCGGCCAGCGGCCACAAGATAAAAGCAGACAGGCAGTGACGCATGTTCAGGCGAAGCTATTTCGCCTTCTTTGCTTTGAGTTTCTCTTTGACCCGCAGTTCAAAATCTGCGAGGACGTTCATGTAGTTGATGAACGCTTCATACGGCGTGTCGTAGGGGTTGAAGTAGCTGTGGACGCTGCCGTCGGAGAAGAATTTGGTACACATGTAATAGAAGTGGTCGCTTTCCTGCAGCTTGCGGAAAATGCTGACCAGGTTTTCATCTTTGGTCTTGTAGACTTCGGCCTCCATCGCATAGAGCTTGTTGAAGGCTTCCTCCTGCAGGTCATTGCCGAGCCAGGCGCTGGTGTCGCGCTCCTCGTCCGCCCAGGAGATGGGATACGGCACGTGCAGCGGGGCGACCGGCTGGTATTTGCGGGCCGCTTCGGAAGGCGTGCTGAAATCGATGTTGCGCGCGAGGATGGCTGCCGGGAGGGCGTTCATGAAGTCGAAGATGCCGCTGGCGCTGCGCTGGTGCTCGCCAAAGGTCTCATAGTCCATGAAGAGGTTGAGCACGTCGTCTTTCTGGAGGGCGGAGACGGCCCAGTCGGCGAACTTGTCGGCCGTCAGCGGCCAGCTGTTCCATCCCTTGTCGGAGAAACGGAAAGCGATGTCGTCGCTCAGGTTGAAATTGCGGAGCAGGAGCTTCATGCGCGGATTGAGCGCATTGACATACACGAAGTTCGGGCTCTTCCAGCCCAGGATGTGCTTGGCCCCTTCGGTCAGCATCACGTCGTAGCCCATGTCAGCCACGGCGGCGCCGATCATGTCGGAGTAGATGAGCTCGGTGTTGCGGAACACCGTGGGCTTCACGCCGAACAGGCGTTTCATCAGGTCGGCATGCTGCTTCACCTGTTTCTTGAACTCGGCGGTCGAGGCGAGCGAGGCGAGCGAGTGGGAATAGGTCTCACTGAGGAATTCCACGCAACCCGTCGCAGCGAGGGCCTTGAAACTGTCGATCACTTCGGGCACGTAGCGCTCGAACTGCTCGATGGCGGTGCCGGAGATGGAGAATGCCACCTTGAAGGCGCCGTTATTGCGGAGGATCAGGTCGTGCAGCATCTTGTTGGCCGGCAGGTAGCAGCGTTCGGCCACGCGGCGCACGATGGTCCGGTTGGAGAAATCGTCGAGATAGTGGAAGTCGTTGCCGATGTCAAAGAAGCGGAACTGCCGCAGACGGTCGGGCTGATGGACTTGGAAGTAGAAACAAACTGACTTATTCATAGCGTTACTTTTTTATTTTCTTATTGACCGTCGATGGCCGACTGATAGACGTCGCGCACCTTTACGGCGGCGGCGTCCCATTTGAGGTTGTCCACTTCTTCGCGGCCACGCTCCGTGGCCAGGCGGGGAAGCGCCGGATAGTTGAGCAGGCCGTACATGGCGTCTGCCAGGGCATTGACATCCCAGAAGTCCACCTTGATGGCATACTTCAGGACTTCGGCCACGCCCGACTGCTTCGAGATGATGGTCGGCACGTCGGACTTCATGGCCTCGAGCGGCGAGATGCCGAAAGGCTCGGAGACCGAAGGCATCACATACACGTCGGAGAGGGCGAACATCTTCTGCACGTCGTCGCCGCGCAGGAAGCCCGTGAAATAGAAGCGGTCGGCGATGCCGAGTTTCGCCACGTAGCGGATGCAGCGGTTCATCATGTCGCCGCTGCCCGCCATCACGAAACGGGTGTCCGGGCAGACCTTGAGCACTTTGGCGGCCGCCTCGATGAAATATTCGGGACCCTTCTGGAAGGTGATGCGGCCCAGGAAGGTGATGACCTTGTCGTGGACGCCGCGCTGCACGGAGAGTTTCTCCCGGCCGGAGAAGTCGACGGCGTTGTGGACCGTGACGACCTTGGCGGGATCGATGCCGTACTTGGTGATGACGATGTTGCGGGTCAGGTCGCTGACGGTGATGACCTTGTCGGCCTCCTGCATGCCCCGCTGCTCGATCTCGAAGACGCGGGTGTCGATGTTGTCAGCGCTGCCGCGGTCGAAAGAGGTGGCGTGGACATGGATGACCAGGGGCTTGCCGGACACGCGCTTGGCGGCGATGCCGGCGTAATAGGTCAGCCAGTCGTGGGCATGGATCACGTCGAACTGCTGCTCGGCCGCAATCGCGCCGCCTACCATGGCATAACGGGAAACCTCTTCCATGAGGTTCTTGCCGTACTTGCCGGAGAATTTGTATTTCTGGCGGAAATAGAACTTGAATTCCTCATGCTGGTTGCGCTGCTCTTCCTCGACCAGGTCGGTGAAGTCGACCGGATCGATGTAGGGATGCAGGTTGGAGCCTACGCGCAGGAACTGGACCTTGCCCAGAAATTCTTCGATGTTGGGGTACGCATCGTACACGGCCACGTCGCTGGCGTTGATGATGCGGACGGAGCTCTGGTCTTCGTCGCCGCTGGCCGAAGGCATCACGAACAACACATCGACGCCGGCATGCGCCAGACCTTTGGTCATGCCATAGCATGCCGTGCCCAATCCTCCCGCGATATGGGGCGGGAACTCCCAGCCGAACATCAGGACTCTCATAACGATTCCTCCTTATTTTGCTTGATCAGATATTTCACTCGGATGATCTCCGCCACGCTGAGCGCCGAGTTGATGGCTCCGTGCGGGATGTATGGCGGATCGCCGTCGTAGATTTCGGCCACAGCGGCGATGCCATGGATGTTCAGGTCCTCCTGGAAGCCGTCGACCAGTTCCTGCGCCTTGCGCACGAACGAAGGGCCGAAGAGCTTGAAGCTGGCGTCCACATAGGCGCCCAGCAGCCAGGGACGGGTACAGCCGTTGTGGGTGGCGGTGTCACGCTCGATCTGGTTGCCGTCGTAACGGGAACGGTAGAGCGGATTCTTCGGCGACAGGGTGCGGATGCCGCGTGTGGTCACGAGTTCGCGGTCCACGGCGTGCAGGATCTCGGCCTGTACTTCTTCGGAAACGGGGCTGTAGGGCAGCGAGCAGGCATACAACTGGTTGGGCCTCGTGAACACGTTCTGGCCCGCTTCGTCGACGTAGTCGGCCAGATGATGGCGGGCTTCCACCCAGAACAGGTTGTAGAAATTGGCTTCGATGGCGGCTTTGACTTCTGCGCAGCGCTTCGTGAAAGTACCGGCCTTGCCGAAGCAGCTCTCCATGTCGAGGGCGAAGCAGACAGCGTTGTACCACAGACAGTTGGTCTCCACCTGATAGCCGTGGCGCTCGGTCACGGGCCTGCCGTCGACGTAGGCGTTCATCCAGCTCAGGGCAACGCCCGGTTTCTGGGCCCAGAGCAGGCCGTTCTCGTGCAGCTGTGCCTCCGGACGGCCGTCCATGTAGCTTTCGATCACCTGTTTGAGGAACTTGCCGTATTTCTTCCAGGCGCCTTCGGCGTCGCCGGTGAATTTCACCAGATGCTGGACGGCTTCCGTAAGCCGCAGCGGCGATTCGACCTGGTCGCTTCCCTTGAGGAAAGGTTTCTTCTGTTCGAGCATCAGGTCGGAGAGTATCTTCTCGAAACGTTTCACGTCGCCGTTGTTGTAGAGCGTCAGGCCCGGCAGGGCGATGCAGGTCTCGCGCATGCCACCCATCTCGTGCCACGAGAAACCGGTGCAGATGCGGGAGAGCGGGCCCTTTTCAGCGAAGAGCTGTTCGGCGGCAGCCTTCAGGCAGTCGTCGTAATTGTCGCGCGGCATACGGCGCTTGGCCTCCCGGGTGAACTGCGCCTTGAGGTTGCGGTGTGAGACCGGCTCGGTGGAAGCGGAGAAGACGATGCTCTCTCCCTTTTCCAGCGGAAGCTCGAAGAAGCCCGGCACGAGCAGGTCTTCCTGGCAGTCGAAGCCGCGGCGGTATTCCTCCTTGTAAACGATATTCTTGTACCAGTCCGGTGCGTGGACATAGTCGCTTTTCTTGGAAATCTGGAGATGGAGGCGCGGGAAACCCTTGTAGAGGCAGAACGATACGCCGCCCTCTTCGGGACGGTAGTGCGTGTCTGCGTCGGGATTGGCCACGGTCAGTGCGTGGATGCTGCGGAAGGCCAGATACGGTTTCAGGCGCAGCACGGTGTGGGAATGGGCGTCGAGCAGGGTGTAGCGGATCAGCAGCTGGCCGGCTCCCACCACGAAAAGGATTTCTTTCTTGAAAAGCATGCCGCCCACCCGGTAGGTGATCACCGGATAGGGGTCCATTTCAAAATCAACGATGTACTTGTGTCCGCGGGGTTCGTAGATGTCTCCGTAGCAGTGGATGCCCAGGTTGAAAGGCATGCCGTGCTGCAGCAGCGTTTCGTCGAGTGCCGACAGGAGCATGTAGCGGTGACCGCCGAAACGGTCGATCGGAACTGCCATCAGGCCGTGATACTTCCGGGTGTTGCACCCCACGATGGTCGTGTTGCAGTAGCCGCCCGCCCGGTTGGTGGCAAGCAGTTCCCGCTTGAGGGAGTATTCGAGATTCACGAGCTCCGCTTTGTTGAATTGCAAATAAGCCATGGTCTCACAGATATGTTTAATCGCGCAAAGGTACAAAAAAGAATTAAATCACACTTATTTATAATAATCTTATCTCTTTTTCAGCACTTGTACGGTACGGCTCGGGAGATATAGATAGAGCGTGTCCGCATCCCCTTCCCGGACCGTCTGATGGCCCTGCTTGGGATCATTGCGGGAGAAGCCGCCGAATTCGGGCGCATCGCTGTCGAGCAACAGTTCATAGCTGCCTGCCGGCACGCCGAAACCATAGTTGTCGAAGGAGAATTCGGGATTGAAATTGAAAGCGAAGACCAGGCCGGCGCGCTCGAGAAGCAGCACTTTCTTCTCCTCGTCGCAGCGCAGGCAGCGGGCCGGAGAGGCCAGCAGCGCGTTCTCGCGGGCCAGCTTCAGCATGGCCTGCTCAAAGCGCCAGAGACCGTGGTAACGCAGGGCGGGATTGTCGACGAGCGACCACTGCCGGCGGGCGTAGAAGAACGACCAGTCGTTGCCTTCACGCGGGAAATCGATCCATTCGGGATGGCCGAATTCGTTGCCCATGAAGGTCAGGTAGCCGTCGCCGGCCGTGGCCAGGGTCACCAGCCGGATCATCTTGTGCAGGGCGATGCCGCGGTCGATGATCAGGTTTTGTGAACCGATGTTCATGTTCCAGTACATTTCCTTGTCGATGAGGCGGAAAATGATGGTCTTGTCGCCCACCAGCGCCTGGTCGTGGCATTCGGCATAGCTGATGGTCCGCTCGTCGGCGCGCTTGCCGGAGAGTTCATGCCAGATCTCGCCCATGCTCCAGTCCCAGTCGCCGCGCTCCTTGATCCACTTGATCCAGTGATCGGCGATGCCCATGCTCATGCGGTAGTCGAAGCCGATGCCGCCTTCGGCGATGGGCGCCGCCAGGCCGGGCATGCCCGACATGTCCTCGGCGATGGTGAAAGCGTTGGGGTTCAACTCTTTGACCAAAATGTTGGCCAGGCCCAGATAAGTGATGGCATCGCCGTCCTGTCCGCCGTCGAAATAGCAGCCGTAGTTCGTGAAATCACGTTCCAAGCCGTGGTCGTAGTAAAGCATGCTGGTCACGCCGTCGAAGCGGAAGCCGTCGAGGCAGTATTCCTCCATCCAGTATTTGAGGTTCGACAGCAGGAAATGGATGGTCTGGCCCTTGCCGTAGTCGAAGCAGCGCGAACCCCAGGCGGGATGCTGTCCGCGGGGGCCTTCGTGGAAGTAGGTCGTATAGGAGCCGTCGAGGCGGCTGAGGCCTTCCACTTCGTTGCTCACGGCATGGCTGTGGACTACGTCCATGATCACGGCGATGCCGGCCTGGTGGGCTGCGTCGACCAGTGCCTTGAACTCCTCGGGCGTGCCGAAGCGGCTGCTCAGGGCGAAGAAACTGGACACCTGGTAACCGAAGCTCCCGTAGTAGGGATGCTCCTGCAGTGCCATGATCTGCAGCGTGTTGTAACCTGTCTCGATGACGCGCGGAAGGACGTTCTCCCGGAACTCGGTGAAGGAGCCCACTTTCTGCTCTTCGGTGCTCATGCCGATATGGGTCTCGTAGATGAGCGGATTGTCAATCTTCGGGCCGCGTTTCTTGCGCCAGCGATAGGGTTTCAGCGGCTCCCACACCTGGGCGCAGAACACTTTGGTCACTGGATCCTGGATGCAACGGGTGGCATAGGCAGGAATACGTTCTCCCCCGCCGCCGGGCCATTCGACGAACCATTTGTATCGGTCGCCGTGGACAATCTTTTCACCGGGGACACGCAGTTCCCAGTTGCCGCCGCCCACAGGCTGAAGGGCCCATTCATTGCTGCGGCGCCAGCCGTTGAAGTCGCCGGTCAGGTAGATCTTGGAAGCATTGGGCGCCCACTCGCGGAACACCCAGTCGCCATTTTCGCGGTGCAGGCAATAATACATGGCGCCGTTGATGGCTCGTTTCAGGGGTTTCAATTTGCCCGCAATGGACTCTTTCACACGCAGGATCTGCTGGTTGCGTCCTTCGACGGCATCCTTGTAGGGCGCCAGCCACGGGTCTTTTTCGTAAATCTTCATCGTATGCTGTTTATTTTACTTTTCCGTCTTCATCAGTTCCTCGATGGCTTCCTGGTTGCCCTGGATATAGGCCCGGCACCACCTGATCAGCTCCATCGCCTTCTTCACATCCTCCCCGATCGCGGTCAGATCCCGCTCCGGATCCTCGATCTTCTTCACCAAAGCCTCCAGCTCGGCGTACACTTCTTCGTATTTCTTTTCTTTTTCCATCATTTCAAGGTTTTAAAGATAATCATTTCCTGCGAATTTCGGAAACTTCGGCGTCGACGATGCCGTCTCGGAACATGACGGAAAGGCGGTCACCGGGGGTGAAGGCGGCGGCGGTGGCGGCGCGGCGGCCGTTCTTGAGAGCGATCAGGAAGCCGCGGTCGAGGGCGCGCCGGGGATCGATGGCATCGAGGCGGCGTTCGAGCAGGTCGAGCTGGTGGCGGGCTTCGGCGTGGCGGTCGGAGACCGCATGTTCGATGCGCAGACGCAGCGCATCGAGCACACTTGACTGCGCCATGGCATGGGTGAGGACAGCCAGGTGCAGGCGCTGGACCAGCGTGTCGAGCTGCCAGGCCTCGGCCGCGAAGCGGTCGAGGAGCCAGTCGGCCAGGGCCGTGGGCGTTTTCACGTGGGTATGGGCGACCATGTCGATGACGTGATAATCATGGTCGTGACCGATGGCCGTCAGCACCGGCAGAGGGAACTGGGCCACGTTGACCGCCAGGTCGTAATCGTCGAAACAAACCAGATCCATCGCGCCGCCGCCACCCCGCAGGATGAGCACGGCATCGAAAGCATCTTCTTCAGCCGCCACGGCATCGAGCGCCGCGATGATGCTCGCCGGAGCGGCGTCGCCCTGCATCAGCGCCGGGAAGAGCCGCAACTCGAAACGGAAGCCGTATTCATTGCCGGAGAGCTGGCGCTGGAAATCGCGCCAGCCCGCCGCCGTCTCGCTGGTGATGACAGCCAGGCGCCGGGGCAGCAGCGGGAGCTCGAGCTGGGCGTTCATGCCGAACATCCCTTCTGCCTCCAGCCGGGCGATGGTCCGCTGGCGGGCCAGTTCCAAATCGCCCACCGTGAAGGAAGGGTCGATGTCGTAGATCACCAGAGACAGACCGTAGAGCACCGAGTAGCTGACCTGCACCCGGACCAGCACCCGCATGCCCACCTGCAGCGGACGACCCGTCTGCGTCTCGAAATACGGGCGTATCATCCGCCAGGAAGAGGCCCATACGACGGCGGAAGCCTTGGCCAGCAGCGCATTGGAATCCGGGTCCTTTTCCACCAGCGTAAGGTAGCAGTGCCCCGAGGGATGCTGCTTCAGTTCACTGATCTCGGCCTGCAGCCAGACCGGCTCGAAGAAGGTCTCTTCGAGCCGCTTTTTCACTTGCTCCTGCAAGGCAAGCAGACCCAGCGGATTGTTCGTTTCCATGTTGACAAATATACGAATTAATTCCGCAAAATTTCGTATTTTTGCAGAACCAATTTTCCGTATCCATGATCATCAAGCAGGCCCTCTTTGCCGGAAGCAGCCAGCGCACGGACCAGAAGCCGAAAATCCGCCATCCGGAATTCGCCTTCATCGGACGGAGCAACGTCGGAAAATCCTCCCTGATCAATCGCCTCTGTGGTATCAACGGGCTGGCCCACACCTCTTCCACCCCCGGCAAAACACAGCTTGTCAACCATTTTTTGATCAACGACGCATGGTATCTCGTGGACCTGCCCGGCTACGGCTATGCCCGCATGGGCAAGAAGGGACGCGAGAAGTTGCAGGAAATCATCAGCGACTACATCCTCCACAGCGAGGAGATGGTGCTGCTCTTCGTGCTGCTTGACGCCCGGCACGACCTCCAGCAGATCGACCGTGACTTCATCACGGAACTCGGCGCAGAAGGCATCCCCTTCGCCCTGATTTATACCAAATGCGACAAACTGGGCCCCGTCGCGCTCAAGACGCAGGTGGAACGCAACGCCGAAGTGCTGCGCGAGACCTGGGAAGAACTTCCGCCCACCTTCTGCAGTTCCGCCGAAACCGGGGCGGGACGCGACGAAATCCTGCAATACATCGAATCCATCCTTAACACACTATAATAAACTCCTCGACTTCCATGGAAGAATACGATCACAAACTGAAGATTTTCGCCTGCAAGAATTCCCATGCGTTTGCAGAGCAGATTGCGAAGCATCTCAACACCACGCTCGGAGACTCCGAACTGACCGTCTTCAGCGACGGTGAATTCCAGCCGCAATTCACCGAGAGCGTGCGCGGCGCCACAGTGTTCATCGTCCAGAGCACCAATCCGCCGGCCGACAATCTCTTCGAACTGTTGCTGATGATCGACGCTGCCCGCCGGGCTTCCGCCTACAAGGTGATTGCCGTGATCCCCTACTTCGGCTGGGCCCGCCAGGACCGCAAGGACCGCCCGCGCGTTTCCATCGCTTCCAAGCTCGTGGCCAACATGCTGACTGCCGCCGGCTGCGACCGCGTGATGACCTGCGAACTGCACGCCGCCCAGATCCAGGGCTTCTTCGACATTCCCGTCGACCACCTGTGGGCCACTTCCATCTTCATTCCGTATATCAAGGCGATGAACCTCGACAACCTGTCGATCGCCTCGCCGGACATGGGCGGCGCCAAGAAGGCCAACGTCTATGCCAAGCACCTCAACGCCCCGCTGATCATCTGCCACAAGGACCGCACGAAAGCCAACGTGATCGGCACCATGACCGCCATCGGCGAAATCGAAGGCCGCAACGTCGTGATCGTCGACGACATGGTAGACACCGCCGGCACCATCACCAAGTGCGCCGACGTGCTGAAGGAACGCGGCGCCCTGAGCGTCCGTGCCGTCTGCACCCATCCGATCCTCTCGGGCCCGGCCTACGACCGCATCAACGCTTCCCCTATCCAGGAATTCCTCGTCGCCGATACCGTTCCCCTCAAGCCGGACAAGGACAACTCCAAGTTCACCGTCCTGTCGATGACCGAACTGTTCGCCAACGTGATCGACCGCATCTATCACAACGAGCCGGTCAGCGACATGTTCATCCGCAGCTAGGCCATGATCCTCGAACCCCAACTCCCGATCGAGAGCGTCCACGGACGGCTTGTCGGCAAGATCCGCGATTATTTTGCCGGCGCCGGCATGAAACGGGCCGTGCTGGGCCTTTCCGGCGGCATCGATTCCGCCCTCGTGGCCGCCCTGGGCGTCGATGCCCTCGGTGCAGAGAACGTCCATGGTATCCTGATGCCTTCGGCATTTTCAACGGAAGGGTCCGTGGCCGATTCCATCGCGCTGGCCCGGAACCTCGGCATCAGCTACGACATCGTTCCCATCGGCTCCATCTACGACAAAGCCATGGAAGCCATGGCGGCATTTTTCACGGACGGCCAGTGGAGCGTGGCGCAGGAAAACCTGCAGGCCCGCATCCGCGGCGCCATCCTGATGACCTGGTCGAACCGTTTCAACGCGCTGCTGCTCAACACCTCGAACAAGAGTGAACTCTTCACGGGCTACGGCACCCTCTACGGCGACCTCTGCGGTGCCATCATGGTGATCGCCGACCTCTACAAAGTGCAGGTCTATGAGCTTTCGCACTACGTGAACCGCCTCCATGGAAAAGAAGTGATCC
The DNA here is from genome assembly GCA_016290385.1 of Bacteroidales bacterium. GTDB lineage: Bacteria > Bacteroidota > Bacteroidia > Bacteroidales > UBA932 > Cacconaster. Next base: position 26,767 of record JAEETO010000002.1, read on the forward strand.
CCGAAGCCATCCTCACGAAGGCGCCCTCCGCCGAACTGCGACCGAACCAGAAAGACACCGACTCACTGCCGGCCTACGAACTGCTCGACCCCGTGCTCCACGCCCTGTGCGAAGAAGAACTCACCCCGGAGGAAGTCGTGGCCCGCGGCACCGATGCCGCCCTGGTCGAACGCATCGTCCGCCTCAAGCGCGGCGCCGCCTTCAAGGTCATGCAGATTCCGCCTGTCCTGACTGTGGGCGGTCACCCGGTCGTACCGCCGTTCAAACAGCTCTAAAGTACGATGAAAGTATTTCTCCTGGCAGTCCTGCTTCTGGCACTCGCTGTCACCGGTCTGGCCGTCACCATCCTGGTGAAGAAAGACGGCAAGTTCCCCGACGGCGAAATCGCCCACAACAAGGCACTTCGCAAGCAGGGTATTATCTGTGCCAAGGAGGAAGAATTGCGCCTTTGGCGCAAACGCAACCCGCAGGCCGCAGCGGCGGGCGGGCGTCCCGACGCCTGCCCCGCCGGCGGCTGCGACGGCTGCGCCTATTTTGAAACCGAAACTACGAAAAACACAAGATCATGTTAGTCAATACCGTCATCAAGGACCGCATCTGCTATGTGGAGATGCAGAATGCCGATCATTTCAACTGCCTGAGTGCCGAAATGTGCAAAGAACTGGCCGAAGGTGTCACGGAAGGTTACCGCAAGGAATGCGTCGGCATCGTCATCAAGGCCCAGTGCAACAAGGGCGTCTGGAGCGCCGGCCACGATATCCGGGAACTGCCCCAGGACGGGGAAGACCCGCTGGCCTACGACGTCCCGATGGAACGGCTGCTGCGCAGCGTCCAGGACGTCCCCATCCCGGTCATCGCCTGCGTGAGCGGCACGGTCTGGGGCGGTGCCTGCGACCTCTGCCTGTCGTGCGACATGATCGTGAGCACCGACAACGCCACCTTCGCCATCACGCCCGCCAAGATCGGCATCCCCTACAACGCCTCGGGCATCATCCACTTCATCAACCAGCTGGGTATCAACAAGGCCCGTGAGATGTTCTTCCTGGCCCAGCCTATCACCGCCCACGACGCGCTGAACGTGGGCCTGATCAACCGCATCGCCACGGCGGAAGAGTTGGACAAAGTGCTGGAGGAACAGTTCCTGACGCCGCTGCGCCGCAACAGTGTGATGAGCATCAGCGCCATCAAGCGCCAGTTCCGCGCGCTGAGCAAGGCAGCCAACGTCATGCCCTCGGAAACCTTCGAGCGCATCAACGTCTACCGCACCAAGGTCTACCAGGGTGCCGACTACCTGGAAGGCATCCGTTCCTTCCTGGAGAAGCGCACGCCCGAATACAAGGGAAAAGCTTCAGATTTGGACGACTAGTCCTCTACTCTTTCGTGTAATACCGCTTTGCGGAGCTCGAAGTTCTGTCCGAGATATTTCTTGCGGACTTCAGGATTGTCGGCCAGTTGCTGGGCCGTGCCGCTTTCGAGGATGGAGCCTTCATAGAGAAGATAGGCCCGGTCGGTGATAGCCAGGGTCTCGTGAACGTTGTGGTCGGTGATGATCACGCCGATGTTCATGGTCTTGAGCTTGGCGATGATGTGCTGGATGTCCTCCACGGCGATCGGGTCGACACCGGCGAAAGGCTCGTCGAGCAGGATGAATTTCGGATTGATGGCCAGGGCGCGGGCGATTTCGCAACGGCGTCGCTCACCGCCCGAAAGCTGGACACCCATGCTCTTGCGCACTTTCTGCAGGCCGAATTCGTCGATCAGTTTTTCCAGGCGCTCCATGCGGTAGGTTTTGTCGAAGCCGGCCATCTCCATGACGGAGAGGATGTTGTTCTCAACGCTCATGGTCCGGAACACGGAGGCTTCCTGCGCCAGGTAGCCGACGCCTTTCTGGGCACGGCGGTACATCGGGAGGCTGGTGATCTCTTCTTCTCCGAGGAAGATGCGTCCGGCATTGGGCTTGATAAGCCCGGTGATCATATAGAAGCTGGTAGTCTTGCCGGCGCCGTTGGGGCCGAGCAGACCGACGATCTCTCCCTGCTCCACTTCGATGGAGACGCCTTTCACGACGGTCCGTTTGCCGTATTTCTTGACCAGGTTGGTACAGAATAGTTTCATCGTTAGCTGATCTCGAGTTCAAAATCTTTGCGCAAGGCATTGAATTCGGGCGAATTCTCCTGCAAATACTTTGCCTTGTCGGAGGGCATGTACATGCCGCGGCCGGTTTCCTGGGCTTCCTTGACGTCGACGATCAGGCGGATGGCCCTGTCGCCGAACTGTTTCTGGAGGAAGGCTTCCATGCGCGGGCGGCAGTTGCGGTCGATCCATTCCTTCTGGGCAAGGTTGCCGACCACGAAGTGGATGTCCTTGCCGTCCATGACGGGGGTGGCGTTGGCGATGGCGGAGGACAGGCGCGGCATTTTGCTCTCGCTTTCAGCCAGGGCTTTCCAGATGTCGGTGAGTTTCGTGACATCGGGGGCGGCAGAGTCTTTGGCGGGTGTGTCCTGCTCGGCCGGAGCAACGGGTTCCTGCTTCGCCTGTGCCATCATCTCCTTGATCGACAGCCCGGTAGAATGAGCTTTTTTCACCTCCGGCTGCGGCTCGTGAGCGGTGGGTTGGCCTGGTGGAACAACCGCGGTTCGGTCGTGGCGAGTGCTCGCAGACACGACCGGTTCCGGTTGTGCCTTGGGCTTAAGCTCACGAGCCGCGGCGGCGAAGTTGGCTTTCAGATTGCAGATTTTCATCAGGGCGAACTCGATCAGCAGGCGGGGGTTGCCGCTTTGCTTGTAGGCGCTTTCGCAGGCAGTGGTGATGTTCAGGGCTTCGAAAAGGAAGCCGACCTCGCAGCGGGCTGCGTATTCGTGGTAGCGGGCGGCGACGGTCGGAGCGAGTTCGAGGAGCGTGCGCGAAGCATCGTTCTTGCAGACCAGCAAATCGCGGAAATGGCAGCTCAGCCCGCCAATGAAACTCTGGGCATTGAAACCCTTCGAAAGAATCTCATCGAAGGTGAGCATGGCCTGGGCATAATCGCCCGAAAGGAAGTTGTCCGTCAGGCTGAAATAATAATCGTAGTCCAGAACGTTCAGGTTCTTGATCACCTGCTCGTATGTGATCTCCTTGCCGCAGAAGGCGACCGTCTGGTCGAAGAGCGTGAGGGCGTCGCGCATGGCGCCGTCGGCTTTCTGCGCGATGATGTGCAAGGCATCGTCGCTTACCGTTACACCTTCTTTCGCGGCGATTTCCCGCATGTTGCGCACCATGTCGTCGACGCTGATGCGGTTGAAGTCGTAGGTCTGGCAACGAGAAAGGATGGTCGGGAGGATCTTGTGCTTCTCAGTAGTGGCCAGGATGAAGATGGCGTGGGCCGGCGGTTCCTCGAGGGTCTTGAGGAAAGCGTTGAAAGCCTGCTGCGAAAGCATGTGGACCTCGTCGATGATATAGACGCTGTAGCGCCCGACTTGCGGCGGGATGCGCACCTTGTCAGTCAGGGCGCGGATGTCGTCGACCGAGTTGTTGGAGGCAGCATCCAGCTCGTGGATGCTGTAGGAACGGCCTTCCGCAAAGGAGCGGCAGGACTCGCATTCACCGCAGGGCTCGAGATCCGGCCCGGGATTGGCGCAGTTGATGGTCTTGGCAAAGATGCGGGCGGCGCTGGTCTTGCCCACGCCGCGCGGACCGCAGAACAAGTAAGCATGCGCCAGCTGTCCCCGCAAGATCGAGTTCTTGAGCGCCCGAGCGATGTTTTCCTGCCCCAGCAGCGTCTCGAAGCTGTTGGGCCTGTACTTCCGGGCCGATACGATGAATTGTTCCATAGTCTGCAAATATAGGAATAAATTTTTGATGGAGGCGCTCCCTTCGCCGGGCCGTTACGGTTCCATTCCGAATTGCGCCTTCAGCCATTTGAGCGCCTGCTCGGTCTGCCAGGGATAGAGCCAGTGGCCGGTGTCGCGCGCGACCTTGAGGGTCTTGGGCGCCGTGATCACGTTGTAGGCCGAGAAGGTGGAGGAAGGGCAGCAGACGATGTCATTGAAGCCCCAGGCATAGAAGCCGGGCTGGGTGAGGAAACGGGCGAAGTTCACCACGTCGTAGTATTTCGATACCGCGACCTTCTGCTCGATGAGCGGATCGCTGCGGTCGAGGAAGAGGTGCGGCCAGCCGCCGCTGCGGCCGTAATAGTAGCCGGTCACGTCGCAGAAGGCGGGATAATAGGCGAACAGCGCGCTGATGCGCTTGTCGAGCGCCGCCGTCACGATCGAAAGCATGCCGCCCTGGCTGCCGCCATAGCAGGCGATGCGCGAGGCATCCACATCCGCGCGGCTGCACAGGTAGTCGACGGCCCGCACGCAACCCAGATAGCTGCGCTTATAATAGTAAGTATCCTTGTTTTCGATGCCTTTGAGCACGTAGCCCGACATCGCGCCGTTCTCCAGCTGGCGGTACATCTCTCCATCCTGGTCGACCGGGATGCCGTGGACGCCGATTTCCAGCACCACGAAGCCCTCGTAAGCCAGGGAATTGATGCCGCTGAACTTGCGGACGGCCGCACCGGGGAGGCGAAGGATGGCCGGCTTGGGGCCTTCCGTCTTCGGCACGGAAAGAACTCCGTACACATAGTTGCCCTTCTTGTACGACTGGATACGTACGTAATAGACATCCACGCGGTCGTCGCTCTCTTCCGGGGCATAGCGCTCACGCACCAGCATCGGGACCTGTGCCGCCTTGGCCTTGGATTCCTCCCAGAATGCCGTGAAATCGGCCGGCAGCGAAGTGGTCGGTTCGATCTTGTCGGGTTCGAAGCCGATATTGGTCATGCCCGTGTATTTCTTGCCGTCCCAGGTCACGCTGACGTTGACGGTCGTGAATCCGGGCACTTTCCGGCCGGGAACCTTGATGCGGGCATAGCCGTCCTTGCCGGTGGTCACCTTGCCGCTCTTCTCGGCCTTGAGCTTCTCAGGGCCGTAGCTGTATTCGATTTCGGTCAGCGGCATGCGGATATTCTCCTTCACGGCATAAAGGGTAAACGAAGCGGATTCGCCGCAGGCATAGACCCAGTCGGAATGGTCGGGTTCGGCATAGACCGTGATGAACTGTTTGGAAGGCTGTGCCGTAGCCAGTGCCAGGGCGAGGGACAGAAATACGGCGAGGGACAGGAATCTTTTCATAATGGACAATCTGATAGGTTTCGCGGCATGCTCCGCGATACAAATATACGCATAATCCTGCGTCATAAGCGCATTTTCACTAATTTTGCCGCATGATTCAGACAAAGACTTTCGACTGCGGCCTGCAGTTCGCATTCCGCCGCAGCCGCTCGCAGGTAGCCTACGCCGCACTGGCCATCCAGTCGGGGACACGCAATGAGCCCGCAGCCCACAGCGGCATCGCGCACATGACCGAGCACATGCTCTTCAAAGGCACGGTCCGCCACACCCCGCAACAGATCAGCAACCGGCTTGAAGTACTGGGCGGCGAACTCAATGCATACACCGCAAAAGAGGAGACGGTACTCTACTCGACGGTATTGAAAGAAGATACGGCCAAGGCCGTGGACCTGCTCTTCGAACTGGCCTTCACCTCCACTTTCCCGCAGAAGGAGCTCGACAAGGAACGCTGCGTGGTCATCGACGAGATCAATATGTACAAGGATTCTCCGTCGGAGTGCATCTTCGAGGAATTCGAACGGCTGCTCTTCGAGCCCAGTCCGCTGGCCCGTCCGATCCTCGGCACGACGAAAAGCCTGAAATCCATTGATTCCGCCGCCTTGCACGCTTACGTGCACGATAATTTCCGCCCCGAGCGGATGTGCATCGCCATCGTGGGCAACATGACCCCGCAACGCGCCGAAAAGATCGCACTCCAGGCCGTCTCCAAATACATACCCGCCGATTACCAGCCCGCGCCGCGCCCGGCACGTCCGCTCGCGCCGGCGCAGCTCCCCCTGCCTCCCGTCTTCAACAAGGAAGTCGCCAAGAAGAACCACCAGATCAACTGCATCGTGGGCACTACGGCTTTCTCCTATTATGACAACCGCCGCATGGAGATGATCCTGCTGGCCAACCTGCTCGGCGGGCCGAGCGCCAATTCCCGGCTCAACCAGCTGCTGCGCGAGAAAAACGCCCTGGTCTATGCCATCGATGCCTCGTTCACCCAGTTCGCCGACAACGGCTCGATGCTCATCTATTTCGGCTGCGAAAAGCCCAATCTGGACAGGTGCCTGGAGCTGGTGCATGCCGAACTGGCCGCCATTCGCGAAAAGCCTTTGTCGGACCGCGCCTTGCGGATCGCCCGCCGGCAGTTGGTCGGCCAGCTCGCCGTTGCCTCCGACAACGGTGAGGCCCAGGCCCTTTCCATGGCCAAGAGCATGCTGGTGTTCGGCGAAGTCATGCCCGACGAGGAAGTGCGGCGCCGCCTGGAAGCCATCACCCCGGAAAGCCTGCTGCGGGTCGCCCGCGAAGTGCTTGCCGAAGAGCGCCTCCGCACCTTGATTTTCAAATAGCCATGGACGCACTTGAACGCTATATCCGGGAGATGTCGACACCGCAGGGCGAAACGCTCGCGTGGGTGGAACGCCAGTCCTGGCTGCGGACCAGCCACGGCCGCCAGGTCACCGGCCCGCAGGTCGGCGCGCTGCTGCGGCAGTTCGTGCAACTTTTGCAGCCCCGGCATGTGCTGGAAATCGGCACCTTCTCCGGCTATGCGACGCTCTGGATGGCGGACGCCCTGCCGGAAGGCGGACGCATCGACACCATTGAAATCAACGATGAGATGGAAGACCTCATCCGCGAGGGTTTCGAACGGGCGGGCCTTGCAGGCCGCATCCGGCTTCTCATCGGCGATGCACTCGACATCCTGCCGACCTTGACCGACAGCTACGAGCTGGTTTTCATCGATGCGGACAAGCGGGACTATGTGGCTTATTATCAGTCAGTATTCGACCTGGTCGCCCCGGGCGGCCTCATCGTTGCGGACAATGTGCTCTGGGACGGAAAAGTCTGCGGGGAAGAAATACCCCGCGACCAGCAGAGCCGCGGCATCCTGGCCTTCAACGACCTGGTGGCCGGTGACGACCGCGTTGAAAATTTCATCCTTCCTTTGCGCGACGGCCTGAACATCATCCGGAAAAAATAATTATCTTTGTTAGTCCGTCATGCCCGGCTTGACCGGGCATCTGAGATGAATTATACACTAACAAATCTATACAATTATGGGACTCATTAAAGAATTCAAGGAATTCGCCCTCAAGGGCAACGTGATGGACATGGCCGTCGGCGTGGTCATCGGCGGTGCGTTCGGCAAGATCGTCTCCTCGCTGGTAGCCGACATCATCATGCCGCTCATCGGCGCGCTGCTGGGCAACGTGGACTTCACCAAACTCGCCGTTACACTCCGCCACGAAGTGGTCGACGCAGCAGGCGAAGTCATCAAGCCGGGTGTCTATCTCACCTACGGCAACTTCATCCAGGCCGCCGTCGACTTCTTCATCATCGCCCTCTGCATCTTCTTCGTCCTGAAGGGCATCAACAAGATGAGCAAGAAGAAGGAAGAACCCGCTCCGGAACCGGCCGAACCCGTCGTTCCCGAAGACATCCAGCTCCTCCGCGAGATCCGCGACGAACTGAAGAAGAAATAGCAAGCGCACAGCCGCAGTATAAAAAAAGCCCGGAATCGGGCTTTTTTTATACCTTTGCGGCGACATGACACTCTTTCTCACAGGCAGTCCCACCCGTTACGGAGAGGAATCCTTTACGGAAGACAATGGCTTCCTGGCGGCTGTCAAAGCTGCCCTGGACGAAGCCACGGGCGGGCGGCGCGCACCCCGCGTGCTGCTGGTGAGCGCCGCGCCCGACGACCGGGGCTTCACCCGCTCCGTGAAGAAAGGCATGAGCGACTGCATCCACAAGTCCGGTATCCGGACGGGCACCATCACGATGCTCGAACGGCGCAACGCCCACCGGGCGGCCGAGCTCGTACAAAAAGCCGACTGGGTGGTCATGTGCGGCGGGCATACCCCCACGCAGAACCGTTTCATCCACGAAATCGGCCTCAAGGACCTTCTGAAGGATTTCCACGGTGTGGTGATGGGCTGTAGCGCCGGCTCCATGAACTGCGCCGACAAAGTGTACGCCCATCCCGAACTGCCCGGCGAAGTCACCAACCCGCATTACCAGCGCTGGCTCAGAGGGCTGGGCCTGACCGACCTCAACCTGATTCCGCATTATGACCAGGTGCGGCATTTTAAGGTGGACGGCAAGCGGCTGCTGGAGGATGTGGCTTTCCCCGACAGTCTGGGACGCCGTTTCTATACTTTTCCCGACGGCGGCTACATCCGGGTCAAAGACGGCCGCAGCGTACTCCACGGCGAAGCCTGGGAGATTTCCGGCGGCGGAATGCGCCGCATCTGTGAAGAAAACAAATCCTATTCATTCATGAACCTGATTTTCATTTCCCCCCATTTCCCGCAGACCTACTGGCACTTCTGCGCAGGCGCCCGGAAAAACGGCGTCAACGTGCTGGGCATTGCGGACACCAACTACGAAAACCTGCCGTGGGAGCTTCGCCAGAACCTCACGGACTACTATAAAGTCAACAACCTGGAAGATTACGGCGAAATGTACCGCGCCGTAGCCTGGTTCGCGCACAAATACGGCAAGATCGACTGGATCGAGTCGAACAACGAATACTGGCTGGAGCAGGACGCCCGCCTGAGGACGGACTTCAACATCACCACCGGCCTCCACAACGACCGCATCGCGTCCATCCGCAACAAGTCCGAGATGAAGAAATACTACGCCCTGGGCGGCATCCCGACGGCACGCCAGGTCAAGGGTTCCGCCGGCAGGGACGCCATCCGCGCCTTCGTCGCGAAAACCGGCTACCCGGTCATCGCCAAGCCGGACAGCGGCATGGGCGCCTCCGGCACCTTCAAGCTCAGGAGCGACGCAGAGCTGGAAGCCTGGCTCGAATCCCATCCCAACTTCGCTTTCTTCGTCATCGAAGAGTTCATCACAGGCCTGCTTGTGAGTTACGATGCCATCTATAACTCCCGCCTCGAACCCATTTTCGAGAACAACTCGGTCTTCCCCACGCCCATCATGGACATCGTGCACGGCAACCTGGACACCTGCTACTGGACCAACAAGACCGTGCCCGCGAAGCTCGCCGCCATCGGCCGGCGCACGGTCAAGGCCTTCAATACACCGAGCCGCTTCGTCCATCTGGAGTTCTTCCAGCTCGACCGCGACCGCGAAGGACTGGGCAAGAAGGGCGACTACGTGGGCCTGGAAGTGAATATGCGTCCGCCGGGCGGCTATACGCCCGACATGATGAACTACGCCCACTCCACCGACGTGTTCCAGATCTGGGCCGACATGGTGGCCTTCGACGAGCGTCGCAAGGCGGAAGGCGAGCAGTTCTACTGCGCCTATGCCTCGCGCCGCGATGGAGTAGCCTACGCCCACAGCCATGCAGAAGTCCTGGCGCAATACGGCCCGGCCATCTGCTTCCAGGGCCGCGTCCCCGACGCCCTCTCCGACGACCTGGGCAACCACTGCTACATCGCCCGCTTCCCCAACAAGAAAGACATCGATCCCTTCTTCCATTTCGTCACGGAGCGAAGCTGAAAATCTCGCGTGGCACATTCCACGCTGATTTTCAATAGATTACCCGAAATCGGTTGCGCATTTTTACGCAACCGATTTTCGTTAATGCGCTGAATATCAAGCACCTGTCTGCCACGGCGGGAATCGCCGAAATCTTTTTGTGGAAAATTTTGGAATTATTTGGAAGAATGTGGAAAATTTTCTTAACTTTGCATCACACATCACTGAACGCATATAGGATACGATGGCGAAGTTTATCGGTTGCTACAAGGCAAAGGTCGACGACAAGGGAAGACTGATCTTCCCTTCCGCCTTCAAATCCAGTATGGGCGAGGGCGCAAGCCTTCGCTTCGTAGTTAAAAAGTCTCTCTTCGCAGAGTGCCTCGAAATGTACGCCTACGATGAGTGGGAACAGGATTCCGAAGCGGTCAGGAGCCGTCTGAACTTCTTCAACAAGGAGCATGCGACTTTCTGGCGGGAATACATGAGAGGCACTGCGGACGTAGAGCCGGACGGAAAGCTGGGACGCATGACGATTCCGAAAGCCCTCCTCGAGAAGGCGGGCATCGAAAAGGAAGTCATCTTCGCGGGAAGCAACCACATGATCGAGATTTGGGACAAAGAGAAGTACGAGGCGAAAGAGATGGAGAGCCGGGACTTCGTGGCACTGGCCGAAAAGATTCTCGGATAACGGAAGGAGATTCCCGACATGTCTGCTTACCACACTCCCGTCCTGCTGCACGAGAGCATCACGGCGCTTGCCATCCGCGAAGACGGTGTCTACGTGGATGCAACATTCGGCGGAGGCGGCCACAGCCGCGAGATCCTCAGGCATCTCGGCCCGAAAGGGCGGCTGATCGCCTTCGACAAAGACCGGGAAGCCCTGGCCAATGCGCCCGACGATCCGAGACTGACCGTTGTGCACAACGATTTCCGTTTCGTTCACAACTTCGTGAAATACTACGGATATTCGGCGGTGGATGGAATTCTGGCGGACCTGGGCGTATCGTCGCACCAGTTCGATACGGAAGAACGAGGCTTCTCCTTCCGTTTCGAGAATGCGCCGCTGGACATGCGGATGAATGCAGACGCACCTTTGTGTGCGGCAGATATAGTAAATAGTTATAGTGGGGAGGATCTGGAAAGGATCTTCCGGCTTTACGGCGAGGTGGAAGGCAGCAGGCGGGTTGCGGAACTGGTGGTTTCGGCCCGGGAGAGAAGCCCGTTGAAGACCACGGACGATTTAGGCAGAGCAATCGCACCTGTTCTGCCTAAATTCTTAGAACATAAGTATTTAGCTAAGATATACCAAGCGCTGAGGATTGAAGTCAATGGCGAGATGACTTCATTGGAGGGGTTTATGAAAGGGGCTTTCCGATCGCTCGGGCAAGGAGCACGGCTGGCCGTCATTACATACCATTCATTAGAAGACCGCATCGTCAAGACCGCAATCAGGGACGGCTGTCAGGAAGGACAGCTCCAGCGTGTGAACAAGAAACCGATTCTTCCCTCCGAGGAAGAAATTTCTTCCAACACGCGCGCGCGCAGCGCAAAACTGAGGGTCGCCGAAAGGCAGTGAGACGATGGCAAAACGGGAAAAGGATCCAAACAAGAAAAAGGGCCGCTTCAAACGGCTGGTGGACAAGGTGGTCAGCTACCTGAGCGGGGACAAGCTGATCGAGTGGGGCGTGGACCGTCAGCTCGGCTTCATCTTCTACATTTTCCTCATCATTTGCGCTTCCATCGCCTGGAGCCTGATGGTGGAACAAGACCTCGTGAAAGTACAGAAAAACGAAAAGGCGCTGCAGGAACTGCGGATCAGCTACCAGCAGCGCACGCTCGACCTGGTGGGCATGAACAACCGCACCCGGATCGACGGCCTGCTGAAGGCGAGCGGCTCGAAGCTGCATGCCCCGGTGGAGCCGCCCAAACGCATTGAATTGGAGAAATAGGCAATATGCAGGTCAATATCAGAAAAGTCGGCGCCTTCTATCTGCTGTTCGTGCTCCTGGCACTGGTGGCAGCGGGGCAGATCGTGAACCTGCAGTTCATCCACAAGCCGGGACGCAGCTACTCGAAGAAGACCACCCGCGAAGACGTGCTGCCCTGCACCCGCGGAAGCATCCTGGCCGACGACGGACGCTACCTCGCCTTCTCCATCCCGGAATACCGCATGGGCATGGACTGCGTCCAGCCCGACTCCGCCGTTTTCGCCAGGGGCATCGACTCGCTTGCCATCTGCCTGGCCGACTTCTACAAGGACAAGAAGGCTGCCCAATACAAGAAAGATATCGTGGAGCGCCGCAAGGAGGGCCTGGAAGGCGGTCGCCGCTACCTGTTCCTCAACCGCCGGCTGCTCACCTACCAGGAGATGAAGGAAGTCTCTTCTTTCCCCATCCTGCGGGAAGGACGGGCACGCGGCGGCCGCGACGAAGTGAAAGTGGACCACCGCACATATCCCTACGGACGACTGGGCTTCCGCACCCTCGGCTACATCAAGGACCAGAGCGAAATCCCGACTATCGGCATCGAAGGCAGCTGCGACTCCATCCTGCGCGGCACCGACGGCCTCCAGCCGATGCGCCTGACCGAAGGCCGCAACTGGATCGTCGACACCGACCGCGAGACCATCCAGCCCGTAGACGGCCTGGACGTCCAGCTGACGATCGACATCGACATGCAGGACATGGCCCAGAACGCCCTGACCAGCATACTCAGCAAGACCAATGAAGTCCATGCCGGCACTGTGGTCGTAATGGAAGTGGCGACGGGCGAGATCAAGGCGATGGTCAATCTCGAAAAAGACGGCCACGGCGGCTTCGACGAAACCTACAACTACGCCATCGGCCGAAAGGGCGAACCGGGTTCGGTCTTCAAGGGCGCCACGCTGACGACCCTTCTCGAAGACAAGAAGGTTACCCTCGAAACGGAGGTACCGGCCATCGTCACCTGGAACTACGGCGGCGGCGCGCCGTTCGTAGACCATTATCTGGACCGTTACAGCACGATCAGCGTCAAGCGGGCGTATGAGATCTCTTCGAACAACGTCTTCCGCATGCTGGCCGCCCGGAACTACGACAACGATCCCAAGGAATTCCTCGACAAGCTGACCAACGAACGTCGCATCACCTACGACTTCCCCTTCGAGCTCAAGGGCATGGCCAAGGCTACCGTCAAGGATCCGGAGGTCAAGACGGGCCGTGCTGCATGGAACATGAAGGACCTGCCCCAGATCGCCATGGGCTATACGGTCGAGATCACCCCGCTGCACACCCTCAACTTCTATAATGCCATCGCCAACGAAGGCGTGATGATGCGCCCCCATCTGGTACGGAACTATCAGAAGGAAGGACAGGTCGTCAAGGAATTCAAACCTGAGAAGATCGGCACCGTGTGCAAGAAGGAGACAGCACACGAAATGTGGCGGGCCATGCGCGGCGTGGTCGAATCGGAAGGAGGTACCGGCTACCGCATCTTCAAGGGCTGCCCCATCGGGGTAGCCGGAAAGACGGGAACCGCCCGCATCGTTTTCCCCAATAACGGAAGATATGAAGACAGGGCCGGCCACAAGATGCACCAGGCGACTTTCGTCGGCTTCTTCCCCAGCGACACGCCCCGGTACTCCATGATCGTCGTCGTCTATTCGGAGCCGACATACGCCAATTTCTACGGCGCCACCTGGTGCGGCCCGGTGTTCCGCCAGGTCGCCGAAGGAATCTATGCCTCGTCGGCAGACTGGCAGGAGCCCCTCCCGAAGAAGGGATTCTTGCCCAAATCTGATGACTTACTGTCCCTGCAGGGACGTGAAGATATCCATAAAGGACTGGTTCCCAATGTGAAGGGGATGGGCTTGCGCGATGCGCTCGCATTGCTGGAGCGATCGGGCTATTCGGTCTCCTTCGAGGGACAGGGCATTGTGGACAGCCAGACACCGGCCGCCGGCGACACGGCCTTCGACCTGAACATCGCGCTCAAACTGAAAGAACAATACTTGCAAGATGAAACTAAGTGATATATTGAAAGGCATCGACGTCGTGTCCTCCACGGGCGACCTGGGCCGGGAGATATCCTTCCTGACCTTCGACTCGCGCACCTGCCGCGAAGGAGCGCTCTTCATCGCCGTGCCGGGAACGGCAGTTGACGGACATGCGTTCATCGCCAAGGCCGTCGCAGCCGGCGCCAGCGCCGTCCTCTACCAGAACGACACCCCGGGCCTGGACAGTCTCGGTAACGCCACGCTGGTGAAAGTGGCCGACAGCCGCAAGGCCCTCGCCCTGGCCGCCGACAACTGGTACGACCACCCGTCCGGCAAGCTGAACCTGGTGGGCATCACCGGCACCAACGGCAAGACCACGACCGTCACGCTGCTCTACAACCTGTTCACCCGTCTGGGCTGGACCTGCGGCCTGATCTCCACCATCGCCAACTACATCGACGGCGAACGGCTGGAGACCTCCCACACCACCCCCGACCCGATCGAGCTCAACGGCCTGCTGGCGCGGATGGTGGAAAAAGGCTGCAACTACTGCTTCATGGAAGTCAGCTCCCACTCCGTTGACCAGGAGCGGATTGCCGGCCTGCAGTTCAAAGTAGCCATCTTCTCCAACCTGACCCACGACCACCTCGACTATCACAAGACTTTTGCCGCTTACCGTGACTGCAAGAAGCGCTTCTTCGACCAGTTGCCGAAAGACGCCTTCGCGCTGACCAACATCGACGACCGAAACGGCGAAGTGATGGTACAGAATACCGTTGCCCGGATCCGCACCTACGCCTGCAAGCGCATGGCCGACTTCCATTGCAAGATCGTGGAAGAAAGCCTGGAGGGCATGCTCGTCAGCATCGACGGCACCCAGGTCTGGACCCGCTTCATCGGAGCGCACAACGCCTACAACCTGCTGGCCGTCTACAGTACGGCCGTGCTGCTCGGCGCCAGGCGCGAAGAAGTACTGGTGCAGCTGAGCGCCCTCGGTCCGGTGGCCGGCCGCCTCGACTTCGTCCGCGGCGGCAACGACCTGACCGGCGTGGTGGACTATTCCCACACGCCCGATGCCTTGGAGAACGCCTTGAAGACACTCCGCGAGACCTGCCAGGACCGCGCCCTCGTGTGCGTGTTCGGCTGCGGCGGCGACCGCGACCGGACCAAGCGCCCTGAGATGGGCGCCATCGCCGCGAAATACGCCGACCGCGTGGTCGTAACCTCCGACAACCCGCGCACCGAAGATCCCGAAACCATCATCCAGGAGATCCGCGCCGGCATGGACACGGCCGCCCGCGCGAAAAGCCTCTTCATCACCGACCGCCGCGAAGCCATCCGGACAGCACTGATGACCGCCCCGCAGGGCGCCGTCATCCTGGTGGCCGGCAAGGGACACGAAGACTATCAGGTCATCGGCACCACCAAGATCCATTTCGACGACAAGGAAGTCATCGCCGAGACCTTTGAAGAAATGAAATAAACGCAGTACGACATGCTCTATCATCTGTTTCAATATCTGGAAAAATCAGGCATCGACTTCCCGGGAGCCGGCCTGATGCAGTATATTACATTCCGGGCCATCTGCTGCGCAGTGGTGGCCATCCTCACCTCGATGCTCGTGGGCAAATCCATCATCGCCAGGTTGCAGAAGAAGCAGATCGGCGAGACCATCCGCGACCTCGGGCTGGAAGGCCAGCTGCAGAAGAAAGGTACCCCGACCATGGGCGGCATCATCATCCTGCTGTCGATCCTGGTTCCGATCCTGCTCTTCGGCGACCTGACCAACATCAACGTCCTGCTGCTGATCCTGACCACCGTATGGCTGGGCATGCTGGGTTTCCTGGACGATTATATCAAAGTGTTCAAGCACAACAAGGAAGGCCTCAATGGCAAGTACAAGATCGTGGGCCAGATCCTGCTGGGCGTGGCCGTGGGCCTGACCCTCTACCTGACGGCCGACCCGGGCCTGAGCTACAGCCGCACCACCATTCCTTTCTTCAAGGGCAATGAATTCGACTACAAATGGCTGATTCCCTTCTCCGGACCCGTGGTCCGCGCCCTGCAGGGCGGCCTCTACGTAGCCGTGATCACCTTCATCATCACCGCCTGCTCCAACGGCACCAACCTGACCGACGGCATGGACGGCCTGGCCGCCGGCGTGTCGGCCATCGTGGGCGCGACCATCGGCGTACTCGCCTATGTGTCGGGCCACGCAGGCTTTGCCGATTACCTCAACATCATGTACCTCTCCAATACCGGTGAGGTCACGGTCTATGTGAGCTGCTTCGTGGGTGCCCTGCTGGGCTTCCTGTGGTACAACTCCTTCCCGGCCCAGGTCTTCATGGGCGACACGGGCTCGCTGGCGCTGGGCGGCATCATCGGCGTGATGGCCATCCTTATCCGGAAAGAACTGCTGCTGCCCATCCTCTGCGGCGTCTTCCTCGTGGAAAGCCTGTCGGTGATCATCCAGCGCTTCTATTTCAAATATACCAAGAAAAAGACCGGCACCGGCGTGCGTGTGTTCCGCATGTCTCCCCTGCACCACCACTTCCAGAAGGAGAATCCCGACGCACTCATCCAGCGCCCGAAAAACATACATCCCGAAAACAAGATTGTCGTCCGCTTCTGGATCGTATCCATCATCCTGGCGGTCCTCACCATCGTAACCCTGAAGATCCGGTAATCATGAAAAAAGCAGTCATCCTTGGCGGTGGAGAAAGTGGCGTTGGCGCAGCCGTGCTGGCCAAAGTGCAACATTACGATACTTTCCTTTCGGACAGCGGCACGCTGAAGGAGCCGTTCCGCAAGCAGCTGGAGAAATGGGAGATTCCCTTCGAAGAAGGCGGTCACAGCGCAGAAAAAGTGCTTTCGGCCGACCTTGTCATCAAAAGTCCCGGCATTCCCGAGACGGCGCCGCTCGTGGTACGTCTCCGCGAACAGGGGACGCCCGTCATATCTGAAATCGAGTTCGCCGGCTATTACGATACGGCCCGGAAAATCTGCATCACCGGCAGCAACGGCAAGACCACGACCACTTCGCTGATCTACTACCTGCTGCAGAACGCCGGCCTCAACGTGGGCCTGGGCGGCAACATCGGCAAGAGCTACGCGATGCAGGTGGCCACGGAGAAACATGATATCTACGTGCTGGAGCTCAGCAGCTTCCAGCTCGACGGCATGTACGACTTCAAGGCCGACATCGCCGTGCTGATGAACATCACGCCCGACCACCTTGACCGCTACGACCATTGTTTCCAGAATTATATCAACGCCAAGTTCCGCATCACCCGCAACATGAAGCCGGAAGACTGCTTCATCTTCTGCAACGACGACGAGG
Organism: Bacteroidales bacterium; assembly: GCA_016290385.1. Classification (GTDB taxonomy): domain Bacteria; phylum Bacteroidota; class Bacteroidia; order Bacteroidales; family UBA932; genus Cacconaster. The sequence continues at coordinate 43,679 of JAEETO010000002.1, forward strand.
TGACCATCGGCGAACTCAACAAGATCGTGGTGCAGGCCAAGAAACTGCCTTTCACCCAGAATGGAACGGTGGACGAAGGCGCCTGGATCGAAGACGACACCATGCGCGTGCGCTACGACGGCGATGAATTCGACATCCTCGTGCGCGACCTTGCCCTGGAAGGCCGTCACAACGTCTACAATTCGATGGCGGCAGCCATCACCGGCAAGATCATGAAGGTCACCAACGAGACCATCCGCAAGTCGCTGACCACCTTCGAGGGCGTGGAGCACCGCATGGAAAAAGTGATGACCGTGGGCGGCGTGCTCTACATCAATGACTCGAAGGCGACGAACGTCAATTCCACCTGGTACGCGCTCGAAAGCGTCCAGACCCCGATCGTCTTGATCCTGGGCGGCACCGACAAGGGCAACGACTACGCCCCGATCGCCGACTTGGTGCGCGAGAAAGTGAAAGCCATCGTCTGCCTGGGCGTGGACAACAAGAAGATCAAGGATTTCTTCGGCGGGATGGTTCCCGTCTGCGAGACGCTGTCGGCCGAAGAATGTGTCAATAAATGTGCGGAACTGGCCGTACCGGGTGACACGGTGCTGCTGAGCCCCTGCTGCGCCAGTTTCGACCTCTTCAAGAACTACGAGGACCGCGGACGCCAGTTCAAGGAAGCGGTAAGGAGGCTGTAGCATGAACCAGTTCTGGAAACTCAAGGGAGACCGGGTCATCTGGATCATCGTGGTGTTCTTCGCCATGATTTCGATCGCTGCCGTCTTTTCGTCGAGCAGCTTCCTGGCCTCGTCCCGCGGCATCAGCAAGGTCGCCATCTTCATGGAACAGACCAAATCGGTGCTGATGGGTTTCCTCGCGCTGCTGATCTGCTACCTCATCCCGCTGCGTTTCTACCGTACCTTCTCCTTTGCCATCTACGGCATCTCGGTGCTGTTGCTCCTGATGCTCTTCGTTCCGGGACTCCGCGCCGAGATCAACGGCGCCGTCCGCGGCATCAAGATCCACGGGCATACCTTCCAGGTCTTCGAGTTCGCCAAGATCGGCGTGATCCTGTATCTGGCCCGCGCCCTGGAGCTCTGGGGCGACAGCCTGGACGATTTCAAACAGTTCGCCCTGAAGATCCTGCTGCCCGTGGGCGCGGTCTGCCTGCTGATCATGCAGAACAGCTTCTCTTCCGCCCTGCTCATCGGACTGATCAGTTTCCTCATCCTGTTCTTCATGAACGTGAGCATCAAGAACCTGGGCATCACGGTGGGCATCCTGGCGGCGGCCCTGCTGCTGATGTTCCTGACCTACCATGCCTTCTTTGCGGGAAAGCCGCAGCGGCTCGAATCCAGCGTAGGCAAGATCTTCAACCGTTTCGGCACCGTGGAAAACCGCCTGACCGCCCACTTCCAGAAAGAAGAGGAAGATTTCGAGAATCTGTCCCGTGCAGAACAGCAGGAACTCATGGACAAGGACCGCCAGAGCGAGAATGCCAAGGTCGCCATCTCCGAAGGCGGCATATTCGGCAAGGGACCGGGCAAGAGCACCCAGCGCTATTCCCTGTCCATGGCCTTCTCCGACTTCATCTATGCCTTCATCGTGGAAGAGTACGGCCTGCTGGGAGGCGTTTTCGTCATCCTGCTCTACCTGATCTTCCTTTTCCGTTGCATACGGCTCTGCCAGCGTTGCAAAGCCACCTATTCCAGCGTGCTGATCGCGGGTCTTGCGTTCCTGATCACCACGCAGGCCTTCCTGCATATCCTGGTCAACGTGCGCATCCTGCCCATTACCGGCCACACCCTGCCCCTGATCAGCCACGGCGGCACGGCCTATCTGGTGCTGAGCGGGGCCTTCGGCATGATCCTGTCGGTCAACAAGCAGCTGGAGAAACAGGACGCCAGGGAGCGCGCCGCCCGCGAAGCGGCGGCAGCGGCCGAAACCATCGCGATGGCCAGCCTCGCTGAAACGGACGGCTTCCATCAGAGCACCACAGATACTTCCGAATTCAACTATACGACTCCCGATGAATAAACCTCGCATCATCATCAGTGGCGGCGGAACGGGCGGACACATCTTCCCGGCCCTTTCCATCGCGAACTCGATCAAGGAAATCTGCCCCGAAGCGGAGATTCTCTTCGTGGGGGCGGAAGGCAAAATGGAAATGGAGCGCGTCCCGGCAGCCGGTTACAAGATCATCGGCCTCCCGGTGGCAGGCCTGCAGCGCAAGCTCTCGCTCCAGAATCTCGCACTTCCCGCCAAAGTAGCCACAAGCGTCCGCAAGGCGGGCGAAATCATCCGGGATTTCAAGCCGGACGTCGCCGTGGGCGTGGGTGGCTATGCCAGCGCACCGCTGCTGTGGAGTGCTTCCCACAAAGGCATCCCGTGCCTGATCCAGGAGCAGAATTCCTACGCCGGCCTGACCAACAAGATCCTCGCGAAACGCGCCGCCTGCATCTGCACGGCCTACGAGGGCATGGAGCGTTTCTTCCCGGCCGACCGCATCATCCTCACCGGCAATCCCATCCGGAAGGAGATCGCCCCGGCCACCGAAGAGCAGCGTGCGGAAGGCTACCGTTTCTACGGGCTGGACCCGAAGAAGAAAACGCTCTTCGTCGTGGGTGGCAGCCTGGGCTGCGGCACCCTGAACCGGGTGATGCGCGACTGGGTGGAAAACCGGGCCGCCAAGGCGGACTACCAGGTCATCTGGCAGTGCGGCAAGTTCTACAAGAACGGAATCGACGCCTTCATGGAAGGGCGCACGGTTCCCAACCTCGTCTATACCGATTTCATCCAGCGGATGGACCTGGCTTATGCCGTGGCGGACCTGCTGGTTTCCCGCGCGGGCGCCGGCACGATCTCGGAACTCTGCGTGGCGGGGAAAGCCACGATCTTCGTCCCCTCGCCCAATGTGGCGGAAGACCACCAGACGCACAATGCGATGGCGCTGGTGGGCAAGGACGCGGCCCTGATGGTCCGTGACGCCGAGGCGGATGCGAAGCTGCTCGACACGGTCGAAGGGCTCATCGGCGACGACGCCCGGCTGGCCGGACTGGAAAAGAATATCCTGAAGCTCGGAAAGAAGGATGCTTCGGAGGTGATTGCAAAGGAAGTTTTGAAACTGGTAAAATAGAGATTCCCGGTCAAGCCGGGAATGACGAATGATGTATACGAATTATTATTTTATCGGAATCGGCGGGATCGGCATGAGTGCCATCGCACGGTACTTCAAGCACCGCGGGTTTGAAGTGTCTGGCTACGACCGTACGCCGTCGGCCCTTACGCACGCACTCGAAGGAGAGGGGATCGCCGTCCACTACGAGGATGACATCGACGCCATCCCGAAAGACATCGCCCATACCTTTGTCATCTATACGCCGGCGATTCCGGAAGAGCTCGGCGAACTCCAGCATGTCCGCAGCCACGGCTATGCCTTGTGCAAACGCTCGAAAGCCCTTGGCGAAATCGCGCGCGGCCAGGAATGCCTCGCCGTATCGGGCACCCATGGCAAGACCACGACCAGTACCCTCCTCGCCCATATCCTGACCGCTTCGGGCGAAGGCTGCAACGCATTCCTGGGCGGCATCTCCAAGAATTACGACACCAACCTGCTGCTGAGCAAGAATCCGGTCCTGGTGGCCGAGGCCGACGAATTCGACCGCTCCTTCCTGCAGCTGCATCCCCATATCGCCGTGGTGACGGCCACCGACGCCGACCATCTCGACATCTACAACGACCACGCCCATGTGATAGAGGCTTTCGGCCAGTTCACGGCCCAGGTCGACGCCGACGGCGCCGTCGTGGTCAAGCACGGCGTGGAAGTCCCGCTGGCCAATACCACCGCAAAGGTCTTGCGCTATTCCTACGACAAGCCCTGCGACTTCTACGCTTCGGATATCCAGCCGATGGAAGGCGGACGCTTCGATTTCACCCTGAACCATCCCGGCGGGCGCATCGAGCATTGCAGCGTCGGCATCCCGGGCTGGGTCAACGTGGAGAATGCCGTCGCCGCTGCGGCCGTCGCACTGCTTCACGGCACCACCCCCGCGGCCATCCGGGCAGCCCTCGCTACGTTCCAGGGCGTCAAACGCCGTTTCGACATCCATGTCAACACCCCGCGCATCGCCTACGTAGATGACTATGCCCACCATCCCAATGAGATCAAGGCGGCCATCAGTTCAATCCGCAACATCTTCCCCGGCAGGAAACTGCTCGGCATCTTCCAGCCGCACCTCTATACCCGTACCCGCGACTTCGCCACAGAATTCGCCGAAGCGCTCAGCGGCCTCGACGCCCTGATCCTGCTTCCCATCTACCCGGCCCGCGAAGAACCCATCCCCGGCGTGAACGCCGAGCTCATCTTCGACCAGGTGACCCTCTCCGACAAAGTGCTGATTCCCAAGGAGCAGCTCTTGGACCACCTGAAGACCCGCGACATCGACTGCCTGGTCAGCTTTGGCGCAGGCGACGTCGACCGCTTCATCGAACCCATCGAAAACTGGCTCAAGACCCTCGCATGATCAAGCGCATCCTTCTTACCTCACTGATCGTACTGCTGTCGGGCGGCATGCTGGGCAGTTACTTCTATTTTACCGGCAGGCTTGTCGCGCAAGGAAGGCGGCAGGCGCGCTGCCAGAAAGTGGAAGTGATCCTGCTCGACTCGCTCCAGAGCAACATCGTGGACAAGAAGGAGTTGCACGGACTGCTTGCCCGGCAGAGCATCGGCCGGCCTGTCGACAGCATCGACCTGCACCAGCTTGAAACGCAGGTCGGCGGCATGGGCGAGGTGGTCACCGCACAAGTCTATACCGCCAACGACCGGACCCTGGCCGTCAGGATTACCCAGCGCAAGCCCGTAGTCCGGTTCGAAAAAGACGGGAATCGCTGGTACGCCGACCCGGAGGGATACCTGTTCCCGGTGCACAATGCCGTGGACGTTCCCGTCGTAACCGGATATCTTCCCTTCCAGCTGGAAAGCAATTACAAGGGCTTCGCTCCCGACGCGACGCGTGACTGGACCAGCGGGATGGTGGAACTGGCCCGATACATCGACGGAAAACCCGTGCTCAGGAACGAAATCACCCAGCTCGACATCGCCGCCAACGGTGACATCGTGCTCTACACCCGTGAGCCCGGACCCTCCATCATCTTCGGTGACAGCGCCGACTATGTGACCAAGTTCCAGAAACTGGATGCCTGGTGGCGCTACATCAAGCCGCAAATGGAAGAAAACAAACACTACAAGACAATCAATCTAAAGTATAACCAACAGATAATTTGCAGGCAGCCATGAGCAAATACGCAGCAGCATTGGACTTCGGCAGCTCCAAGATCGCGCTGGCCGTCGGTGAGAAGACCGACAGCGGTGTCAGGATCGTGAGCTACCACGACGCCCCTTCGGCCGGCATCGAGAGCGGAGAGATCGTCAACGACTTCAAAGTCGAGGAGGTCGTCCGCGGGCTGGTCGACAAAGCGAAGGCCGATCTTCCGGAAGAGATCGGATCCTTCACCTTCGGCCTTTCGGGCAGAGTGCTTCACAGCAAGACGCTCCCCGTCAAGATCACCCGTCGCGACCCTTCTTCCTATATTCTGGAAGAGGAAGTGCGCCAGATCACCAAGGCCCGCTACAAGACCGCGCTCGAAGGCGATGAGATCGTCTTCGAGGCCGTTCCCCAGAAGTACAGCACGGAAGACCGCATCGGCATCACCTACGACGAGATCATCGGCATGGTGGGCGGACAGATCGAAGTGGACTTCAAGCTCTTCACCGGACGCAAGTCGCTTCTCGACCGGCGGGTCAACATCCTCAAGAAACTGGAAATCATGCCCGGCAAGGCCATCCTGAACGCCATCGCTTCAGCCCGCGCCGTGCTGAGCCGTCCGGAAATGGAAAACGGCGTGGCGCTGGTGGACATCGGCAAAGGATCCACGGAAGTGGCCATCGTCAAAGACAACATCGTCCGCCATGTCGCCATCATCCCCTTCGGCGGCGAATCGGTGACCGGTGACATCAAGACCGTGGCCAACATCACCCGCGAATGGGCCGAGACGGTCAAGCTGCGTCACGGACGCTGCTGCGAAGAATACGCCATCGAGAACAAGAAACTGGTGCTCAAGAGCGAAAACGAGACCATCGAGGGCGAACTCGAGATGAGCCTGCTCATCCGGACGGTGGAAGCCCGCCTGAGCGAGATCCTCGATGCCGTCCGTTACGTCATCGAACAGTCGGGCTATGCCGGACGCATCGCGTCGGGCGTGGTCATCACCGGCGGCGTGAGCCATCACGAAGACCTGCTCCAGCTCGCCAGCGCCCTGCTCGGCCAGAAGGTCCGCCTGGCTGCGCCGCAGGGTTCGATCGACAACGGCAGCGTGGAAGACGCCTACGACGTGTATGCTTCCACGGCCGTCGGACTGGTACTTGAAACCCTCGACCCCATGCTTTCGCATGCCATCGACATGAGCGAAGAAGCCAAGCCTGCCCAGCAGGCCGCCGCACAGAGCATCCAGGAGACCCTCTTCGAGACGGAGACCGAACCCGAGACCGTAGAACGCCCGCTTACCAAGCGCGAACGCAAGGAAGAAGAGCGCAAGGCAAAAGAAGAGCGCAAACGGCTCGAAAAGGAACGCAAGGCCGCCGAAGAAGAGCGGAAGAAGAAAGAGAAAAAGGGCCCGAGCTTCATCGATATGTTATTTTCTGACGACAACAACGCTTAAGAGATATGGACGCAGATTTGATACCTACCAACTGGGAAAAACGTGGTAACATCATCACCGTCGTCGGTGTGGGCGGCGGTGGCAACAATGCCGTTTCCTATATGTATTCCCTTGGGCTCAAGGATGTCGATTTCGTGATTTGCAACACCGACACCCAGGCCCTGCAGCGGAGTCCTGTTCCCGCCAAACTCCAGATCGGCCCCATCCTGACCAAAGGCCTGGGCGCCGGTACCGACTACACGGTCGGCCGCCAGGCCGCCGAGGAATCGATCGAAGAGATCGGCAAGCTGTTCGCCGGCGACACGCAGATGGTCTTCGTGACCTGCGGCATGGGCGGTGGTACCGGCACCGGTGCGGCGCCGCTCGTGGCCAAGACGGCCAAGGAACTGGGCATGCTGACCGTCGGCGTGGTCACCGTTCCTTTCCGCGATGAAGGCAAGGAGGCGCTCTACCGTGCCATCGAAGGCATCAAGGAGCTCAGCAAGCATGTGGACAGCATCCTGGTGATCGACAACCAGAAGCTCTACCAGCTCTACGGCAAGATGAACATCTTCACCGCCTTCAACAAGGCCGACGAGGTCCTGGCGACGGCTGTCAAGAGCATCGCCGAGATCATCACCAGCAGCGGTTACATCAACGTGGACTTCGCCGACGTGAAGAAGGTCATGAAAAACAGCGGCGTCGCCATCATGGGCATCGGCGAGGCCGAGGGAGACGACCGTGCCATCAAGGCCGTCGAGATGGCCCTCAAGTCCCCGCTGCTGAACGACCTCAACCTGCGCAGCGTCAAGAACGCCCTGATCAACATCACTGCCAGCTCCGACGAGGAGAACGGCATCTCGATGGAGGAACTCTCCCAGATCATGGAATTCACCTCGCAGTACACCGGCGCCACCATCAACTTCAAGCGCGGTATCGTCTTCGACGAATCGATGGGCAGCAAGATCAGCGTCACCATCATCGCCACCGGCTTCGAGATGTGGCAGCTACCGGTCATCGACGAGAACGAAGTCAACCGGGGCAACCGGATCGAAGTCCCTTACGGCAAAGACCTGTTCCAGAACCGGAAGAAGGGCACACCCATCGCGCCCGACGACGGCAAGCTCCTCAACAAGAAGCGCGTGAGCGGCATCCCCGCCCTCATCGTAGAAGACGTCCGCCGCATCAAGGAGCTGGAAGAAGAGCCGGCCTGCATCCGTCGCGAGCGCATGCTGTCCCCTGAAAAAGCAAGTGTCCCCCAGGAAGTCAAGGAGACTTCCGCAAGCGAATAGAGCTATGGAAAGACGACGCAGGGTCCGCTTCGCACCCAGCCCCACGGGGCCGCTCCACATGGGCGGTGTCCGCACGGCACTCTACAATTACCTCTACGCCAGACAGGCGGGCGGCGATTTCATTCTCCGCATCGAAGACACGGACTCCCAGCGTTTCGTGCCGGGGGCCGAGGAATACATCATCGAATCGCTCCGCTGGTGCGGCATCTTCCCCGACGAGGGAGTGGATGCAGACGGCAAAGTCGTGGAGGTCGCTTCGCCGAAGCACCCCCACGCTCCCTACCGCCAGTCGCAGCGCCGCGGCATCTACCGCAAGTATGCGGAAGAACTCGTGGCAAAAGGCTACGCCTACTACGCGTTCGACACGGCCGAAGAACTGGCTGCCTTACGGACGGCGGCAGAGGCGGAAAAGAAGACTTTCACCTACAACTGGGAGACACGCGGTTCTTTGAAAAACTCGCTGACGCTGCCGGCCGACGAGGTCGCGCGCCGCGTGGCCGGAGAGACGGGCTGGACCATCCGTTTCAAGATTCCTGAAAACCGGATCGTGAAGATGGACGACATGATCCGCGGACACATCGAGGTCAACAGCAATACGCTGGACGACAAAGTTTTGTGGAAACGCGTGGACGAGCTGCCGACCTATCACCTGGCCAACATCGTGGACGACCATCTGATGGAAATCACCGAGGTTATCCGCGGCGAGGAATGGCTGCCTTCCCTGCCGCTGCACTATCTTCTGTATGAAGCCTTCGGCTGGCAGGACACGCAGCCGCGCTTTGCGCATCTGTCGCTGCTGCTCAAGCCGGACGGAAAGGGCAAGCTTTCGAAGCGCGACGGCGACCGGCTGGGATTCCCGGTTTTCCCGCTTCGCTGGGTCAACGCCGAGGGCGAAGTGTCGCGCGGCTACCGCGAGGACGGTTATTATCCCGAAGCTTTCGTCAACATGCTGGCCTTCCTGGGCTGGAATCCGGGCACGGAGCAGGAGATCTTCTCGCTCGACGAGCTGGTGAAGGTGTTCACGCTGGAGCGTGTCATCAAATCGGGTGCTCGTTTCAATCCCGACAAGGCCAAGTGGTTCAACCAGGAATATCTCCGCATGCGGCCCATTGGGAAGTTGGTGGCGGAATTCCGCGCGTCGGAAGGCGAGCGCATCGCAGCCTTCAGCGACGATTATGTGGCCGGTGTGCTCGAGCTCATGCGCGAACGCGTCCACTTCCCCACCGAATTCCGCGAAGCGACCTGGTTCTTCTTCGAGGCCCCTACGGAGTATGACCCCGCGGCCGTCGCCAAGTTCTGGAAAGACGACATCCCGATGATTATCCCGCAGGTCCGCGATTTCATCGCCGGCATCGAGCCCTTCACGAAAGAGCATGTCGGCGAATCGCTCGAAAACCTGATCCGCGAAAACGCCTGGCCCATGGGCAAAGTCATGAACACCCTCCGCCTCTTCCTCGTCGGAAAGTCGGTCGGCCCCGGCGTCGCCGAAATGATGGCCCTCATGGGCAAGCCCGAAGTCTTTCGGCGCATTGACAGAGGTATTGAAACGCTGAAATAAAATGAAAATTGGATTTGCATCGGATCATGCTGGATATGAATATAAACAGCAACTGATCGCATACTTGCGGCGGAAGGGATACTCCGTCGTCGATTACGGGACGCATGGGACCGCCAGCGTCGACTACCCGGACTTTGCCCATGACCTTGCCCGCGGCATAGAAAGCGGCGAAGTCGACCGCGGCATCGCCCTCTGCGGCACCGGCAACGGCATGGCCATGACCCTCAACCACCACAAGGGAATCCGCGCCGGCCTCGCCTGGAACCGCGACATCGGCGCCCTCATCTCCCAGCACAACAACGCCAACGTCCTCGTGATGCCCGCCCGGTTCATCACCCTGACCATGGCCAGACTGATTACCAGGACCTGGCTCGAAACCCCGTTTGAAGGTGGAAGACACCAGCGCCGCATCGACAAGATACCTTGTGCTTGACGGATGCCCCGTCGAAGAAGGCATGCCCGCCTTCTTCGAGGCGCACCTCACGCATGACCTGGCGGATTACCCCGACGGGATCGTCCTCCCTTTGGACAAACCCTACCGCTGGACCTCCGCCGACCTCGTACGCAAATGCAAATTTACCCTGCAGAAACACTTTGGCCTCCGCAAGCTGAAAGTCGGCCACGCCGGCACCCTTGACCCGCTCGCCACGGGCTTGCTACTGGTGTGCATCGGCAAGGCCACCAAGCTTGCGGAGGCACTGCAGGCCTCTGAAAAAGAATACCTGGCCACCGTCGAATTCGGTGCTACCACTTCGTCTTTCGACCTGGAGCAGCCCATCGACCAGTATTTCCCCTATGAACACATCGACGAGGCGGCTGTCCGCGCCGTACTCCCGCAGTTCATCGGGCCCCAAGACCAGGTCCCTCCCCTCTTCTCGGCCAAGATCGTAGGCGGCCTGCGCGCCTACGAGTACGCGCGCAGCGGCGAGCCGGTCGAACTCAAGACCAACCGCATCGAAATCTACGACATCACACTCGAAGGATTTACACAGCACAACGTGATGACAGGCGACAACTACGCCATCGACCCCGTCGTCCGCCACGTCCACAACTACCACACCTCCTCGACCAGCGACGGCACCCGCCCGGCGGCATCTTTACGCATCCGCTGCTCCCGCGGCACCTACATCCGCTCCTTCGCCCGCGACCTCGGCCTCGCCCTCGGCTCCGGCGCCTACCTCACCGCCCTCCGCCGCACGGCCAGCGGCAACTTCCGCGTTTAAGGCTGCTGCGTGAAGACGGCCATGACGGCCAGAAGGGAGCGGACATCGCCGGAACGGTCTTCTGCTTCTTCCCCATTCACTCCGGCCTTGCCGTTCTGCGACGGCTTTTCATCCTTCAGTTCATAGTAGCGTTTCAGGAAGTGGCCGGCACCCGACCAGATGGTGTGGATGTAGCCCTGGAAGCGGGCGGCGGTTTCGGGCGCGGACTGGGCCCGGAAGCGCCGCTGGTCGTCGATCTGCTGCAGGCAGACTTCCGGATTGCGATAGCCGCAGGTCGCTACGGAAAAGCCTTTGAGGGCGAAATAGGCAGCGGTCAGGTCGGCACGCTCGTAGTGCCAGTCGCAGATGAACACATCCTTGGGGATACGGTCGATGGCCGGCCAGGTATCGTTATAACTGGCTTCCCATTCACCGATGCCCGTGGTACGGCCATCGATGAGCCGGTCGCCCCAGATCATCAGATGGCGGCCTTTTTCTGCCAGATGATTGCGGATCAGCGTCACTTCGCCGGCGAAGAGATCGGCCTTGTCCTTGTCGTGGCAGCGCGGGCACTCTTCTTCGCCCAGATAGAACACTTCGTCCATCCCGGCATGGAAAGCGTCGGCTTCAAAGACATCGCAGACCTCATCGACCACTGCGAAGACCACATCATGGACTTCCGGATGCAGCGGGCAGTAACTCTTGCAATAGAGCCGCTCCGGATTGGGCCAGGGCGTATAGTTTTCCGTCTTTACCGACGGATTTTCGTCGAACTGGGGATATTCCCGCAGCAGAGCGAGATTCTGCTTTGCCCAGGACTGGTGACCCAGCAAGTTGATCTGCGGCACGAGGCGGATGCCGTGTTCCCGGCAGAGGGCCACGATCCGCTTCACGTCTTCCAGCTTCAGGGGATTTGGATCGCGGAGTTCCGGATGCGATTCATAGGCGTAGTTCCAGTCCACGCGCAGGATCAGCAGGTTGAAATGTGCAGGAACAAGTTCTTCTTCAATGAAGGTCAGGAACCGGTCGAGTGCGTCCGGCTTGGGCGCCTCGATGGCCAGGCCGCGGACCGGGAGCGGTTCCCCAGCCTCCTCTTCCACCATATTTTTGCAGGACGGGAAAAGCAGGAGAAGCGACAGGGTCAGCAAAAGAAAAGACAAATGTTTCATGATGGGGAGGTGTTATTGATATTATCGCTGCTTGCGGGGAACAGCAAAACTGTCGACGGTGTGTCCGTGCTGGTCGTAGACCGTGACCAGGAGGCGGTTGGCTTCGACATCGACCGTGCAGGCGCAGCTCATGTCGAGCTCCTTGAGATCAAGGACCCTGGCATGACGGGGACTCTCGGTGAGGGACCGGTCCAGCGGGCGGCGCTTGTCACCGCTGGATCCCATATCGAGGTAAAATGTCCCTTTCTCCGGATCCGTTGTGGGGCGGTCGCCATCCAGCGCAAAGGTACGGGAATAGATGTGGTCGTGGCCGCTCAGTACCAGGTCCACGCGGTATTTCCGGAATATGGGGAACCATTGCGGACGCAGGTTCCGGGCTACCGCTGAATCCACGATTTCCGAGCCGAAGATGGACTTGTGTTCAAATACCACGAGATACTGGTAGGTACCTGCCAGACGGTCGAGCGTTTCTTCGAACCAGCGCAACTGGTCGGAAAAACGCGTACCGGTGGAAATGTCGGAATTGTGCATGTCCAGCGACACGAAGAGGACGTTGTTGCAGCGGAACCAATAGGAGGTGTTGCGGCTATCCGGTGCGCCGTTGTCGGGAAACTTGAACAGATGATTGAACGTATAGGCATAGTCGTACTGGGGATAGTGCCCGTCAACCTTGTCGGAGGCCCAGTAAGCGTGGTCCCCGGGGGAACAGGCGTAGACGAAATCCCGGAACACATCGTTGTCGAGGAGGAAGGTCCACTCGTACTCGTTGCCCGCCACATCGATTTGATCCCCGCTGCAGAGCATCAGGACCGCATCTGAGGCCAGTTCTTTCATCTGTCGGACCAGCGGCAGCGTCACGGGATTCTCCCGATGCTGGAAGTCGGTGAATGCGACGAACTTCCAATTTCCCGGCACACCTGCGGTCCGGAAACTGCGGACATCCGATCCGGACCCGTCCGTCACAATTTTGTAGCAATAGCGGGTATCGGCAGCCAGGCCGGAGAGGGTCGCATGGCACACATAGCGTTCCTGCGTATAGAAAGTGGAGTTCCTGGCCGTGTTCGGGATTTCAGCCGTGCTCCAGCGCTGGCAGACCGGCCACGCTTTCTTTGCCATCGCGAAATCCGGATCGGATTCCAGGGTATACAGGACATAACTGTCACTGCTGCTGCAATGGTAGTTGACGGTAACGGCGCTGGCAGGGTTCTCGGCCACCGTCGTGACGATGTGCCAGGCCATCTGCTGGCCGTAGCCGGCAGGGCAGCACAACCATGCGGAAAAAATCAAGAGAAGTGAGAAACGTTTCATGGCCTGATCGCTTTGTATGTAAAGGTAGTCAATTTTATCTGGAAAATGATTACCTTGCGGAAAATTAGACTATGAAACACTTCGCTTGTATTCTGGTCGGCTTGAGTGTTCTGGCCGGCCTGATGCTGTCCGGCTGCGGATCGCAGGAACAGCAATATGTCAAGAAGGCCGTGAAACTGATGAACAAGCACGGACTCTTTGCCGAGGGTCCTGCATGGGAGGCGGCACGTTCGTCCGCACTGGCTTCGCAGCCATCCACGATGGAAGAAGCGTATGATGTCTGCCGGGAGGCCCTGAAAGTGGCCGGCGGCAAGCACTCTTTCCTTTCCACCGTAGAACGGCAACAAGCTTCGGCAGCGGAAGACAAGGAGACGGCGCCTTCCGTGACCTTGCTGGAAGACGGCATCGTCCTGATCACGCTGCCGCATTTCAGCGGGCAGAACCAGGACGACAACCAGCGCTACGCCCGCGCCGTGCTCGATGCCCTTCCGGAAACCGAAGACATCAAAGGGGCCGTCATCGACTTGCGCGGCAACACCGGCGGCAACATGTATCCGATGATTGCGGCCATCCACCGTTTCCTGCCCGACGACACGATCCTGCGTTTCAAGAGCCGCCAGTTCTCCACGCCTATCACGAAAATCTTTATCCTTAATAGTGTTGGCCTGCAGGAACAGATGCTGATTCTCTGCCCCGTCGCCCTGTTGACCGATGATATGACGGCCAGTTCCGGCGAGGCGACGCTGCTATGTTTCAGAGGATTGGCAAGTGCCCGCAGTTTCGGTGCGCCCACGGCGGGTTACGCCTCCGCCAACACGCCTTACCGCATGCCCGACGGCTCGCAACTCGTGCTGACGACCAGCTGCGACATGGCCCGCACCGGCGAAATCTTCTGCGACGACCCCATCGCCCCCGACGTCCCGACGGACCACCCCCTCGAAGACGCCCTCGCCTGGCTCCGCAGCCGCTAGCGGCTACAGCCTTTCCTCCGCTTTATCCCATTTCTCTGTCACGAAAGGGACGGTTCATCTATCTCATCCCTTTCGCGTCAAAGAATCGGGCGTTTTCCCTGAAAATGCCTCCACGAAAGGGAAGAAGCGGCGTCTGTGTACCTTTCGTGACAGACCCCACGACGCAGAGACTCATTGAATAGTTAACGCAGCAGTTTTTCCTGCAGCAGGGAGTCCAATTCCTCCACTGTCGGGTCGATGGCCAGGATAGTACCGTCGCGGTCGAGGACGAAAGCCTTTGCGTGATTGGCCTTGAGGGAAGGAGCGGCATCGATGGCTACGAGATTGATCCAGGGATAGCCGTCTCTTTCGAGCGCCTTGCGCCAGGCCGCGTCGTTCTTGAATTCCAACGCGACGCCGACCATCGTGAAGTCTTCTCCTGCATATTTCTCGTAAATGGGAATGAGTGCCTTGCTCCGGATGCGGCAGGAGCCGCACCAGGAGGCCCAGAAATCGACCACGGCCAGTTTGCCGGCGGTCAGATCGGAAAGCTTATGCTGCACGCCTTCTGCATCAGGCAGTGTGAAATCCCGGAAGGAATCGCCCACCTGGTTGCCGGTCAGCGAAAGGATGATCGAATGATAGGGATGATCGGGGAACTTGTCTGCATAGGTGTGGTCGTACAGGTCGATCCAAGGCTGCAAATCCTTCTTGGAGACAAACGCAGACCGCAAATTCTGGTAAAGCAGGTAGAAGGAACTGATCATGGGATGCTCCAACAGATACGCACCCTGCAGGCTGTCCTTCGCGGCATTGAGGGCATCCAACTCCCGCTTGACGGCCAGGCCCGCTTCGGTGTAACTCTCATCCAACTTCTTCAACTTGTCCGTCTCCGCCCAGATTTCCACGCGACGCTCCCGCGATGCAGTGTCTTCTTCTGCCATCAGGGCGTAGACCGCATCGGTATACAGAGCTTTCTTTTCCATCAACGCCATGAATCGCTCTTCGACGGGCCCGGAGAGCGGATCCATGCTGTGGCTGATAAGCGAATAACGATTGAAGTTGTCGTTTTCAGGCGTGTCGGAGACCAGTTCTATGACCTCGCCAAATTCTACCGGTCCGATGATCCGGATGCCTTTCGCCGTCGGCACGAAAGGCCGGACCTGGGCCATACCGGATCCAGGTACCGAGAACACCAGTTCATAGACCAGCGTCGAATCCAGCCGGACCGTGCCCTCAAAGTTGCCCTTCTTCATCTTGAAGGTCGCGACCGGCTCATCCCGGAACCAGGACTGGTCCGGCCGGTAGACATATACTTTGGAATAGTCTTTCGTGACCTTTGTCCCGGAAATCGGACAATCGGTCATAAACTGCTCCCGTTCAACGGGCAAAGCGTCCGAATCAGAAATGGCTCTGCTTTGATTGCCCTGGCAGCCCGCCAGAAAGATGGCGGCCAGCGTATAGAGAATAGCGTGCTTGAGCATAGTATATTACTCTTGTTTTTAGCATTGAACCCATTCCCCTGTCACGATAGGGAAGAAGCGGCGACCACAAAGATACATTAAAGATGGGCCGCATTTATGATTTCTTTTTTGATTTTGCGAAAAACTCCTTACCTTCGTAACAAGCATTTCGGCTGTGGCGGTAGAACGCGGCGGACGAATTGTGCGAATGATTTGTGTAACCAGAAAACGAAATGCCATGAGAAAGACCTATCACATTTCTCTGTCCTCCCACGATGAGGTATTGTTCCGAAGTGAAGCCGATCTGATCCGCGGCTTCAATTGCCTGGCGCTGGCATCGCTGGAAACTGATTCCCGCTTGCTGGCTGACGGTTTCCCTTCAACCCATCTCCATACTTTGGCGCAAACGGATGCGCCGGAGGAAGTGATACGTCGGTATCGCTATGCTTATGCCCGGTATTTCAATGCCAGATACAAGCGGCGGGGCCGGCTGGCCGAGCGGCAGGGCTTCATCCTGCATGTTGACGGATTTCATCATACGATGGCGGCGCTTAATTATGTCAATCGGCAGGGGCTCCATCACGGTATTTCCCCGACACCGTTCGGCTATCCTCATTGTTCGGCGAATGCTTTCTTCGCGAAGCAGTTGGGTAAGCTACATTCCAAGACATTGATGCCCGATACGGAGCGCTACAAGTATCTGCCGAAAGGCGTTGTCATTCCGCATCAATACCGTATGGATGCTACCGGCCTCCTGCTAAGGGAAGACATTCTGGACGTAGCCCAGGTGGAATCCTTCTATGGAACCCCGCGGAACTATATCTACCAGATGAACAAGATAGGAGACGAGATGTCCCTCCGGGAACAGAAAGAGGAACCTTCTTCTTCGCCACTTATCACCCTTGAATTGATTGAGCAGGGAACACCGGATATGGATATTGAAAGACTTCTCCGCAATGAAAACGGGAAGCACGATCCCGCCTGGATATCTGATCTGGAACTTTGTGGCCTGATCGATGAGACCTGTCTGCCAAAATATTGCAAAGGAAAGACGATCTATGAAGCCTCCATTTCTCAGCGTGCCTTTCTCTACGACCTTATCGAAAAGAATCTGTGGCGATCCCGAAAGAAAAAGACGACCGATGCGCAACTCCGCCGCTGCCTCTGCCTGAAATGAAGCTTCGCTGCTGGGCCCTCGGTGGCTTGATCCCATTTCTGTGTCTCGAAAGGGACCGTTCATCTATCTCATCCCTTTCGCGTCACGGAATCGGGCATTTTTCCCGGAAACGCCTCCACGAAAGGGAAATAGCGGCGCCTACATGCCTTTCGTGACAGACCCCACGGCGCAGGAAGAGTGGGGCGGGGCCGCTACTCTTCCATGAAAAGCTCGCCCTTGATGTATTCGATGCTCTTCCGGGCGAATTCGTAGCCGCGGGTGCCGGGGCGGGCGACTTTCAGGTATTTTTCGTAGTATTCGAGGGCCTGCTTGTATTTCTTCTGACGCTCATAGCAATAGGCGATGGTCGAGAGGGCTTGGATGTTCGAGGGATTGTAGCGGTATGCTTCCTGATAGTGCGCGATGGCCTCGTCGAAACGCTCGAGGCCGTAGTAACCTGTCCCGTATTGATGATGAATGCGGGAAACGAACGCGGAATCCGGCCGGATCATGTCAGATGCCTTATCGAGCCAGGGCTTGACTTGCTCGTCAAACGACCGGTACATTTCAGCCATGACAGCGGCGATGGTCCAGGCCAGATTGGCATCGGACGAGTCGATGGCCCAGGCCTGCAGGAGCTCCCGCTCGGCCCGGTACTGGACGTTCGTATGCCAGTAACTCTGTCCGAGGTAGAAGTGGACGGGATAGCTGTCCTGACCCATGTCTTCGAGTTGCTGGAAGATATCGGTCGCTGATTCATAGTCGCCTTTCAGGTAATACGCGAGGCCCCGGATGGGCAGCACCGTGAGATTCGCGGAGTCAAGGGCCAGATAATCTTCCGTCATGCCAAGCACACCGTCA
Organism: Bacteroidales bacterium; assembly: GCA_016290385.1. Taxonomy (GTDB): domain Bacteria; phylum Bacteroidota; class Bacteroidia; order Bacteroidales; family UBA932; genus Cacconaster. The sequence goes on from JAEETO010000002.1 coordinate 61,316, forward strand.
TAGTCCTTTTCAGCGAGCAGAAGGTTGGCGGCCTTGCTCACGACCGATTCATTGCGCGGCTTGATGGCCAGCGCCTTTTTGTAATAAACCAGCGCTGAGTCGGCCTGCCCCGTCAGATTCCACGCGTCTCCGGCCAGTGCGGCGACAGCCGGAATCGAATCGCGCGCCAGCACCTCCTGACCGATACTCGCGCAGGCGCGATAGTCCTTCATCCGGAAGGCAATCTGCATCTGCTTGATCCGGTAGAGCAGGTTGTCCGGCGCCTGGAGCGAAAGCATTTGGTAAGTGCCGGCCGCAGCTTCGTAATCGCCGTTGATGAAGTGGCAGTCGGCCAGTTCCGCAAGGACTTCCTCGTCGAGCGCTCCGGGCTGGACCAGTGCTGACAGCTTCTCAATGGCTTCATCCGTCTTGAAGATACTCTTGAGATAGCGTGCTTCGGCAAGCGCCTCCCGTCGTGCGGCGAGCGAATCCGCCGCCGGCTGTGCCGCCGCCGCGACACCCAGCGTCGCGGCAGCCAGCACAAGCAGCAGACAGCGTATCCGTTTCATTTGCTTAACTGAAAGACAACGGGGAAGTTGTAGACCACCCGTGTCGGCTCGCCCCTGACAGTGCCGGGTGTCCATTTCGGTGAATCGGAGATAACTTTCACCGCTTCATCGTCGAGCAGCGGATGGACGCCGCGGAGCACTTTCACTCCCGTGACGCTGCCGTCTTTCTCAACGGTAAACTGGAGCGTGACGCGGCCCTGAAGGCCCTTTTGTTTCGCCTCGGGCGGATAATGGAGACGCTGGTTCACCCAGTGGGAGAATTGGTTGGCGTCACCGCCTTCGAACTTGGGCTTGGTCTCGACCAGGGCGAAGGGGATGGCTTCGCTCTCGTCGGCCGGCTCCGCCTGGGTTTCCGGTTCGGCTGCCGGAGTTTCCATGACGGGCTGCGCTTGTTCGCTGACTGTCGGTTCCGTTAGTTCTTCGGTTTCTTTGGAAGTACATTCTGCCAGCAGCAGCGTGGTGGCGGCCAGCAGCGGGATGAGCAGCGCCAGGGAGAGTTTCTTCCAGGCTGCTTTCGAGGAAGTTTGCATCATCGTAATACGGTTTTTGAGTTGGGCGTGATTGAAACCGTTGGCCAGGAGGAAACGTTTTTCCCCCACGGCTTTTTTCACGAGTAATAATTGGTATTGCGTTGCATCGATGCCTTGGTTGAGGACGAAGTCGTCGGCTTCGTATTCGTGGAGCAGCTTGAGCTCGGTCCGGCAGATCCATACCAGCGGGTTGAACCACTGGAGGACGGTCAGGAGCGAAGAGAGCAGCAGGTCCACCGAGTGGCCGCAGCGGACATGAGCCCGTTCGTGGGTGAGGATGGCGGGATAGCGCTCATAATCGCTGCGCGCGATGACGATGTGCCGCATCCAGCTGTAGGAGGGCGTTTCCTGATCCACCAGATGAAGGATATAGCCTTCGTGTTTTTCGCCGGGGTTTCGGCGGAACATCCGGAACATGCTGCCGTAGGAGCGGACATAGAAGGCGAATGTCGCCAGCGCACCGGCAGCATAAAGAAGCAGCAGGAGGGTCTGCCACAGAGGCATGCCCGGAACGGTAGCCTCGCTGGTTTCGACAAGCGGAGCTTCGCCGTTGAAAGCGACGACAAAGACAGGCTCGATCCATTGGGAATAAAGGGTCGGAGACGGGAGCCGTACCGGAATCAACGGCAGCAGCAGGCACATCACGCTGCCGGCCAGCAGCACGATCCGGTTGAAGCGGAACCATCCGCTGCGTCGCATCACCAGCAGGAAGAATGCGTCGAAGACGGCCAGTAGCGCCGAGCTCTTGAGCAGGTAAACCAGAAGGCTGTTCATGGCCGTTTGTTTTCGATCTGGGCGATCAGCGCCTTGAGTTCTTCGAGATCCATCTTGTCTTCCTCCACGAAGCGGGAGACTACGCTCGCATAGGAATTGGCGTAGAACTTTTCGACCGTGTCGGAAATCACCTGGTCGGCGAAGCCGCGCTCGTCCACAAGGGCGTAGTAGCGGTAGGCATTGGCGAATTTCTCGCGACCGACGTATCCTTTCTCCTCCAGGAATCCGACCTGGGTGGCGACGGTGTTATAGTGCGGTTTCGGATCCGGGAAATGCTTGAGCAGGTCCTGGATGAACATCGGACCGTAGGCCCAGAACATCCGCAGGATCTCGTCTTCTTTGGCAGTCAGTTTCTCCATTATTGCTTCTTTACGGGATTATCTCCACTGCAAAGATAATACTTTTTTCTTATTTCCTAATATTTTTCGGAGAAAAACGAAAATTTTGCGGAAATCATGCAAATACAGATTTGCGCGGAATCTTTGACGCAAGATTTCGTACATTTGTGCATCTTGTTATTGTATGAAGAAACGTAATCAGCGTAACCGGACGACAAAATCCGGATTCTTTGCGATGCTGCTGGCCCTGGTCGGCATCGGAACGACCAGTTGCTGGCCTGTCTGCATGTACGGAACCCCCTCTGCCGAATGGTCGGTCAAAGGGAAAGTCATCGATGACGCAGGGCGGCCGGTCCCGGGTCTTCAGGTGGCGCTCGGCAACCGTGTGGACAATGAGCCCGGCGTCATCTACGACCAGAACTACTGGCCGCTCGATACCTTGACAACCGGCCCGGACGGGGTGTATCAGGTCAATTCCAGTGGGTTCCCGCTGTCCAAACTACAGGTCGACGTGAAAGATATCGACGGAGAAGCCAACGGTGGCGAATTCGCCGATGCCGCTGTCATCATCAGCGACTTCAAGTTCGAAGGCGGCGACGGCGCCTGGTACGACGGCCACGCCGACATCAACGTCCCCGACATCGTCGTCAAGAAGAAACAATGACACAAAGAACTATTCTACTGTACCTGGCCTGCCTGGCGGCGGTGCTTTCCTGCTCCAATCCGATGGAGGACAACAAGGGCGGCGGGGAGCCACCGGTGCTTTACGAGGAGACGTACGGCGAGGAGATTGGGACGTACTATGTGGAAAACCGTAACATGACTCTGCGGCTGATGGATATCACGAGTCTCTATCAGGAAGTGGGCTATATGAGCCAGGCGGTCCCCGTGAACCACGTCTCCTTCCAGAACCTGCCAGAAACATTGCGGGAAACCGTCAAGGGGTATGCGCTCGGAAGCCCGACACAAGTGTACCAGATGAAATGGCACCGTGAAACGGTGTATCACCTGATCTGTGGTATGCATGATGACATCACTGGCGTCTACAAACCTTCCGGGGAGCGAATCGTATTCTCCACCATGGGAGAATATTTCCAGTTCCTCCAGGAAGTCAGCGACGTAAAATGCCTTCTGCTCATCAATCCGGAAGTCGTGAAAAGTGCCGAAGGAGCACCCAAGCTGCTGGAAGGCACCTGGCAGAGTGACTGGCTGCATCTTCATCACGACATCGGCGGCGTAAACGGCAGCGGCATCGACGACCAGGTTGAGCTTTATGCCGAACTGCCCTTCTCCATTACGGAGGTCTGCCATTTCAAGCAAGACGGCACAGGTTACCTGCGGACTGTCAAGACGCTCAAGAATGGCAAGGAAGAAGTCGCCTATGATCCTTTCAATTACTGGCTGACCAACTATCAGTCGGGTCCGGGCGCGTACAAAGGATATGACTATCTCTGCGTCTTCGCGGCGGGCGATACGATTGAATATACCGCGCGATGCCATGATGACTTCAGCCGTGTCTTTGACAGAGGATTTGTGTTCGTGACCTATCCCTGGTACAAGCAGCGGTCGGATTCCTTCTCAGGCAAGAAGGGCGACCCGAAGTACGGTATCCCCGAAAAGGACGGTAAATCGCCGATTGTGGGGCGCTGGACGGGCATCACCAAGAGTGCCGTCCGGACTTTCGGCATCGGATCCTACACCTGGGTCTTTCGCGGTGACGGCACGGGGTATCTGCTTTCCGGCCGACGTTTCTGCTACTCATTTGCCTACACCGTGGACGGTCAGAACGGCTCTGACCTTCAGTTGACCCTCTACAAATACGATACAGGATTCACCATTGAGGATGGATTCTGGAAAGAAGGCGACTGGACCTACAGCTACGTCCCGCAGCCTACGCCCCAAGGCGAGACTATGCAGGCCAAAATCTACGACGACGACAACCGCCTGGAGATCCAGGGCTGGACCAACATGGCCGCCGACTTCAGCACCACCCCCATCGTCTTTCAGCGGGTCAGCCGCTAGAGGCCTCCGTCGCAAAGCCGCTCTTCCTGCGCTGTGGGGTCTGTCACGAAAGGCATCCGGGCGGCGATGATGCCGTAGATCCACCAGCGGCGAAAAGTATTTGTAATTGTTTCGCAAATTGGCTAACTTCGCTTATACTATGAAACACTTCCCTTTCCTGATCCTGGCAGCCGTCGTGGCTGCGCTTTCGCTGGTGGCAGGCTGCGGCAAGCAGGCTGTACCGAAAGCACCGGTATTCGTCAAGGACGACGTCGGTATCGTCCGGCGGGTGAATCCTGACGAGAAAAATGTCTATCTGGTTTTCACCGCGCACTACAGCGAAAACGACAGCGGCTATTTCGAGAACTTCGACGGCATCGTCCCGGTCCTCAATACGCTGAAAGAGAAAGGAGTGAAAGGTTCGTTCTTCCCGACCGGCGTCTGTTTCGTCCAGCCGCAGTATCAGGAACCGATCCGGCGCATCATCGACGAAGGTCACTATCTCTCGGCCCATTCGTATGCACATCTAGTGCTCTGCGAAGAAGGCCGGACCCTGGTCAGCGCCGATTCCCTCGCGAAAGATTTCGCCAGGATGGAGGCGCAGCTCGAGCGCTTCGGCCTGGAGAAGAAGCAATACTACTGGCTGATCCCACCCTACGAAAGCTGCAACGTCGAGTCGCGGGAAAACATGGAAGCACTGGGCTACAAGTTGCTCAATCCTTCGGACGGCCCGATCTTCGACCTCGACTGGACGACACCCGACATGGCCGCCTACAAAACCATCGACCAGATGTTGGACCACCTGTGGGAAATCGAAGAAACAGAAGGCCTGGGCGGAATCATCCTATTAATCCATGCGATGAACTATCCGGAGAAACAGGACTACGAACGCCCTTACAACCATCTGGGCGAAATCATCGACACCCTGAAGGTCCGCGGCTATGGCTTCCGCACTTTCAAGGATGTAATTGCCGCAGAGTAATCATTCTTTTCGTCAGAACATCATGCCCATCGCAGCCTGGTTGGCCTTGCGGCTCTGGGCGGCGTTGAGTTTGCCGAAATTCCACTTCAAGGTGATGAAGAAGTGGCGGCCCAGTTGGTTGTACATCGAATCTTCAATGTAGTTTTCGGTCGTGATGTGGCGCGTGTTGCGCGTGCTGTTCAGGATGTCGCTGACGTGGAAGCCGATGGAGAACTGCTTGATGTTCTTGGTGATGCTGAATTCCCACATCAGGTACGGAAGGTTGTAACCTTCGGGGAAGCCGTGGTAGAAGCGATATGTCATGAAATTCATCAGCTCCCATCCGTGTCTGGTCTCCCATTCCAGGTCCAGCGAAACAGAACTGCTCCAGGTTCTCGTGTCCGCTTTGCTGTCCAGGGAATAATGGGCAGACTGGAAAGTGGTCCCGCCATCCAGAGAAACGGTAACCGCATCGCCGCGGTAATCCAGTCCAAGACGCGGTGAGAGCGAAAGGCTGTTGGTGATACTCTCGCTGAAACCGCTCTTGCCGGAGTAGAAGAGATTGCCGCTGTCATCGCCCCAGAAACTCTCCATGAAACGGGCATAGTCGAAAGAATCAACATCAAGTCCTTCAATCCGTCGCGTATTCTGGTAACTGACCGCCCGGCTGTCCGAAAGAGAAAGTCCGGCCGACAGTTTCAATTTCTTGTTTTTGGTCAGCGGAATCTGTGCGCCGGAATACAGGGATGCCGTCAACGCCGGTTTGGCCGAGTTGACCGGAATGCTGTACTGGATGCCGTCGTCATCGAACCAGCTGGCCGTCACCATCTGGCGCTGGTTCATGGCGGTATTCAGATAGACATTGAAGCTGAGCTGCTTCTGCGGGTTGTTGAGATAGACACTTCCGTTGAGATAGTGACCGTAAGCCGGCCGGAGGTAGATATTGCCCATCCTGAGCCGCGTCGGAACCGAGATGTCGAGCACCGGCAGCTGGTTGGCGGCAGACGGCCGGGTGGAACGGCCATTGTAGAAGATGCTGAAGCTGTTCTGCTGCTTCATCCAGCGGAAGTTGAAATACGGGTTCCAGTCGAAGAGCCACTCGCCCAGTCCGGATTCGGTCTCATGTCCCAGTGACTTGGCGCGGGTCTCATTGAGCGTTTCCTGCAACTGGGCGCCCAACTGCAGGGACGTTCTGTCTTTCTTGTATTGAAACTGGATACTCTCGTTGAAATAGATATAGCGGTTCTTCGTGTAAGAAGAATAATAGTCATTGTGATGGGTGTATTCTTTCTTGTCGATGACAGAGGGCTTGAATCCGGAAGTCCCGTTGGGCCGGTCAAAGGCATCCTTGCCGTTGTTGCGCCAGGAGCCGGAACTGTTGACGTTGACCGATAGCGTCCAGCGCTCTGCGAGCGGCTCGTTATACGCGATCCGGAGGTTCCCGCTGTAATTCCGGTTGTCCGTTACATAGAAGAGGTCGCGGGTGACGGGGTCCGGGGCCGCCTGCAGGAAGGTCTGCGAAAATTCGCGGCTGTCCGAATCGAAATCCGACAGGGAATAGTTGCCGGAAAATGTGAGGTTGCGCTGTTTGTTGCCTCCCAGGTTATTGACGCCCCAGCTGATGTATGCATTGTGCGAGAACTGGCGCGATTCCGCATAGTTGCTCGACGAAGCGCTGTTGAGCTGCTGCCCGTCAATCACCTGTTTCGAAGCATTGTCGTTGTATGCTTCTGTCTTTCCCCCAGCATAGCGGAAGGACGGCTGGAAAATAAAAAGGTATTTTTTCCGGTCGGTATTCTTGATTTCAAAGTTCAGCTTGACGTTGTCGTTGGTCGTGAAGTTCTTGTTCTCTGTCCCGGTGAAAATGTCGCTGCCGCTCTGCACGAAGGTCGTCCTTTCCGAACGGCTGCGGGAGTCGTTGAAGGAATGGTTGTAATTGGCCGCCGCCGTGCTCTCCATCTTTTTGATGCGTGTAGTGTTGTAATTGACTCCAGTCTGAGCGTAGGTCTGGATTCCACCGCCGAGACCACCGCCGATGGCGACCCTCGAGTCGTCCTCATCGGAGCGTATGATTACGAACACGGCATTGTCCTCTGAAATCGGCGCGTTATAGGCACCTCCCACCAGGGTGATCTGGTCTTTTTCGTTATAGCCGGAAGCCATCACGTTGCCCGTATAGAGGAAGCCGCGGTTGTCAACCATCTCATCCTTGCGATCGCCGGCCACCGTCGTGCCGGCGCCGGCCGTCGCGTTGCCGAACCAGCCCTTCTGGAACTCCTGCTTGAACTCCAGGTCCATCACCTTCTCCCGGTCCGTAGCAACGCCTGTAAACTGCTCCGAGTCACTTACTTTGTCGATGACCTTCACCTTGTCGACCACCTTGGCCGGTAGGTTCTTGAGCGCCATCTTCGGATCGTCGAAGAAGAAGGTTTTGCCGCCGACCGTTATCTTCTGGATGGTCTCGCCGTTGTATTTCACCGTACCGTCTTTGGATACTTCCATGCCCGGCATGCGCTTGAGCAGGTCTTCCAGCATCGAGTTTTCCCCCATGATAAACGAGGCAGCGTTGAAGATGATGGTGTCCTGCTTGATTTCGATCGGGTTGCCGATGGCCGAAACATGCGCGGCGTCGAGCATCTCGGCGTCTTCCGACATATGGATGATGCCCAGGTCTACGGAATCCCTTTCCCAGTCAAAGGAGAAATAGCATTCTTTATTGTAGGTTCTGTAACCCAGCATCTCGACGGTCAGGATGTAGGTGCCGCGCGTCACCTTTTCTATGCGCGCCCGGCCGGTGGTGTCGGTCAGGGTAAAATTGGTAATGAGGGTGTCGTTCTTGGCCGTCAGGTAGGCAGAAGCATAGGGAATCGGTTTGTCGGTGCCGGTCTCCAGCGCCTTGACGACGACGGCGCCCTGATTCCGTTCAAAAAGGCCGCCGGGAATGAACTGGGCCCTGGCTGACGCCGCGGCCAGCAGGCAGCATAGAAGAATAAAAATACGTTTCATCATGAGTTAAGGACGCACGAAGCATGCAAAAGTTATTCCTTTTATTCCGTCCAGTTCTCTCCCCATTCCGGAGAGAGGCCGGTATAATAGGTAAACAATTCCTCCTGGAAACCGCTCATGACCCGGCGCACAATGCCATTGCGGTCTGTGTAATAATATGTTGGGATACCGTGAATGCCCATCTTCCTGTCGAGCGGACCTTCCTTTCCCTTCAGGTCGGAAATCACCAGATAGGGTTCCAGTTGGAAGGCCTTGACACGCTGCTGCAACTCAGCCGGAGAACTGGCGTAAACATATGCGACAACGGCCAGGCTGTCGCGGTCTGTCGCAGCCAGCAAGTCCTTGAACCAGAAATGCGTGCTGCGTTTGAGATAGCCCCATCCTTCGTATATCAGTAGAATGCGCTTCCCGTCGGTCACCGACCAGTCGAACGGCTTGCCATCCACGCTCACGCCGTTGAAATGCGGCAGCGAATCTCCAACCAGAACCCCTTTTGTATCGATGTATGCCTTGAAGGACTTGCCCAAGTTGGTCTTCTTCATGCCGGTATTCAGCGCGTTGTACACTTCCCGCACCTGCTCCCGGGGGATACGGGCACAGTTGTCGGTAACGTCGGCCAGGGCCGTGGGCGAAGTGGCGGCATGTTTCACGGCCAGTTGCAGGCTTTCTTCACCCAGCTCCCGGAACAGGCGGTTTTCCTCCTTGTCCGGCAGTCGCTGTCGGAAGATGCTTATCTGCCTTTCATCCAGTTCCTTCAAGGTCTCGTTGTATTCGTCTTCCGTGTTGATCCAGGGCTTTTCGTGTGCCTTTTGGCCGCAGCTGGCGCACATGACCAGACAAACCAGCAGCAGGACCGCCCCTTCTATCTTTGCGTGTATTTGCATGAGAAATCTTTTCCGTAAAGATATACTAAAATATTTAGTTTAACAACTAAAAAATATAGTAATCGTACGGAAGAGCCTTCCTCCAATTTCCTCGTCACGAAAGGGACGGTTCATCTATCTCATCCCTTTCGTGACAGACCCCACGGCGCAAAACGAAAGACGCAGTACTAGATTCCCCTTCCTTCCAGCAGCAGAATCTTCACGAATTCCTGCGTGATCCGCTTCTGGCCAAGTTTCCGGGCCAGGTCTGCCATGCCGGCCTGAGAATCGGCAATCAGCATGAGGCAGCGGCGGCCGTCGCGAAGGCGGGGGCCGAGGCACATCCCTTCGTAGTTGGCCAGGGCCACGTTGATGCCTGCACCAGTCATGGAGATGCGCGTTTCAAAAGTATGCAGCAGCTGCTTGGAAAAGACCTCCGTGCCGGAAGGAGTGACAAGATACAGTTTTACCTGTGAGAAAGCATTGGCAAGAATTTCCTGCGGACTGCTGCGCGGCACACAGACTTCCCGTTCCAGAACGATGAGCCGCCCGTCATCCAGCGCCGTAAGTGCCGAAATGCCATAAACATACGCCATGGTCGAAGAAGCTTCCTCCACGGTCATACGCGGCTCATCCATCTGATACAGGAAACAGGCATCAGTCTGGAAATCGCCGTCAAAACGCAGCAGGCGATGCAGGCGGGAAGGTTTGCCGTCCGCCTTCAAGGGCAGTTCCGTCGTCGTCCAGAACTTACCTGTCACCTCGTTGTATGTCAAGGCCTCAAAGCCCGCATTGCCCTCGATGGAATCCCTGCTGAAAGACGCCGGAACCGAAAAAGCGCGTCCGGTTTCCCGACCATCCAGATCATATTCCCGGATCGACTGGTCACTCTCAGCCGACACATACAGACGACCGTCCACATAGGCCACGCCTTCATTGTCGCGGCCGCTCACAGCGGACGAAAGTGTGACATCCGGTACCTTCCGCCGGACACGTGTCGTCCGGACGGAACCGTCGTCCCGCAAAGGCAGGTCAAAAAAGACGATGCCGCCGCCCGGAAGCTTGTCATCGACGACTGCATACCGTTCCCCGCCAAGATACGCAATGCCGGAATACTGCCCGGCCTTCACATTCAGCTTCTGCTGTGGCAGTTCAGTCACACGGATTTCCTGGCCGCAGGCCACGGCCCCGGACAGACAAATGACGATCAACGCAAACAAAAATGCGGGAATGCTTGCTGATTTGCCGGAAAACACGTACTTTCGCATCCGATTCGGGGTATTAGCTCAGTTGGTAGAGCGTTAGGTTCGCAATCTAAAGGTCACGAGTTCGATCCTCGTATGCTCCACAAAAAAGCAGGCTGATGGCCTGCTTTTTTGCGGAGCAGCGCCGCAGGCGGCGCTTTTTCTACTGGTTGCACAGCCCCCAGACCCCTCGCGCCTTTGGCGCGTTTCAGGCTGATGGCCTGCTTTTTTCGTGGAGCAGCGCTATTTTTTCCGCGCAACGATTCTGTCATATTCCTGAAGATGGCCGTCAACGGTAAAGAGCATCAGCCAGCCGCTGACAGCGTTGATCATGACGTCCGGGGCGAAGTGGCGCTGGCAGAAGCGCAAGAAGCGCGGATGCATGAAAGCGTAGCATGCCACGCGGTCCAGCCTGCGCAGGGTCGGCCGGATCTGCTGCGTCACGTCGCAGATTTCGATATCCCCGAAACCATGTTTCTCAAGATATAGAGGAATATTGCCGATATACTGGTCTTTCGTCGTGACGCGCATCCCGGCGCAAGCGATGGAAGTGAAGCGGCGCTCGAACTCGGTCATCTGCTCCTGCGGCTTGGTGTTGTAGCCGTCGAAAATGACCAGCCAGCCGCCCGGTTTCAGGACCTTGCTGCATTCGGCGATGACACGCTCCTTGCTATGGGCATAGCAGATGGTTTCCACCCCGTAAACCAAATCGAAGGAATTCTCCGGGAAAAGCGAAAGGTCGCTGTAATCGCCTTCCACCAGTTTCACGTTCCTGGGCGCCCTGTTCTTCAGGAAACCACGCCCGGGAAGGTCCAGGGCGGTGAAATGCTGTTCAGGGTGCCTTTTGGCGAGATAACGGGTGTTCCCGATCCTGCCCGCACCTACTTCCAGAATGTTCATCGGCTCTGTACCGATATAACGCTCCACGAACTGCGCCGGCTTGAGCAGGTCTTCCTTGTGATAGAAACCGTCGTCGGAAAGCCCCATGTGAATGGTCCTGCCCATGAACAGGCGATAGGCAAAATCAGAGAGCCTGTAATATCTCCCTACATCTTCAGGATCCGTACGCGCCTCCAGCAGGGCATCCAGGTCGAAGAAATTGCCCATGATCCGGAGACGATCCTCGATCTCCTGTTCCTGCATTGTCTTTTTCATAGCTACGCTATTGTCATTCAAGTGGTTTCTTCGAGCGGTTGAAGAAGAAGGCGACGGTCAGGCCGGAAATGATGTGCCAGACACCCCACCAGGCCGTAATGACCAGCATGCCGCCATGGGGCGGAAGCGAGGCAAAGATCGACGTGCCGAGCAACAGCACCAGGCCGAGGCCGGAATTCTGGATGCCTGTCTCAATGGTCAGCGTGCGGCGGTCGCGGCGCGGCAGCTTGAAGATGGAAGCCATGCTGAAACCCGTGCTCAACGCCAGCAGGTTGTGGACCAGCACGATCACGAAGATATACTTGATGCATTTGAGGAAGGCGTCCATGTTGCCCATGAAGGAAAGGATCACCATCACCAGGAAGAAGACCACGCTTACATACTGGAAAGGCTTCTTCAGCTTATCAGCCACTTTCGGCAGATAGTGAGAAGTCAGGATACCCAGCGTCAAGGGGATGCCGAGCAGGATGAAAATGGTCTTGAATACATCCCAGAGCGGAATCGTCAGATAAGGCACTTCCCCATGGACGGCCGCGAACTTCAGGAAGAGGTTGCCGTAGAGCCAGAAATTGAAGGGTGTCATGAAGACGGCCAGCGCCGTGCTGATCGCCGTCAGGCAGACCGACAGCTCGATGTTCGCCTTCGAGAGCGAGCTGATGAAGTTGGAGATGTTGCCGCCCGGGCAGGAAGCCACGAGGATCATACCCAAAGCCATTGTCCAGGAGATCCAGCCCGCCTTGTCCATCAGCAGCGCCAGCAGGAAGGTCAGGAGCGGCAGCAGGATGAGCTGGCAGCATACTCCGACTACCACGGACTTGGGCTTCTTGAAGACATCGACGAACATGTGCGGCTTGATGCCGAGCGCCACGCCATACATCACGAAGGCAAGGACGATATTGATGGTGTTCATGCCCCCCGCATTCAGGGTTACATTGATGGCGTCAATGGCCGATTCGATTTCAGGTTTCATTCGTATATTACTGTGCGATAAATCTATAAAGTATCCAGCCAGGCTGGGATTTGACATTTTCGGAGATGGCGGAGAAACGCGAGCGCTTGGCGGCGTCGACCGCGAAGGAATGGAGCGATGCATCGGCCGAAGAATCTTCGACCCGGACCTTCGCCGCCGTCACACGCCCTGCCTGGTTCACCACGATATCGACCAGCACGTCACCGGCGCCGTAGCCCTTGTAGGCCGGCACCGGCAGGTTCAGGGCCTTGCGGCCCTCCACCTCGTATGAAATCACCGACGGACCCTGGAAAGCGTGCTCCGGCTCCTTCGCCTCCTCCCCTTTCGGGTTCTGGTTCAAGTCCACCGCTTCCTCGGCAGCCTTCTGCGCCATGGCATCGCGCTTCGACGCGTCGAGCTTGCGCTGCAGCTCTTTTGCCTCGTCGTAAACCTCGGATGGATTCTTGAAACGGTCGTCCTTGAGCTTGCTGCCCGCATCCACGGCGACGTTGCGGATACGCTGCTGCGGCTGCCGGGCCAGCTGGTCCTCCAGATTCCGGGCCACCTGCTCCTGCAATTCCACCTCCCGCTGGAGCTTCTCCAGCTCTTCCTGTTTCGTAAAATCAAGTACGAAAGACGTCTCGGTCGAAGCCACATGGCCGATCGAGACCACCAGCAGGACGATCAGGACGGCTAAATGAAACACCAGGGTCGTGTAGAAACCGACCCGGTCCTCCTTGTTCCTGCCGCCCCAGAACTTCATCTACTCCTGTTCTTTTTCGCGGGCCATCTTCCGTACGCCCGAAAGGAGCACGTTGATCGCCACCTTGTTATGTCCGCCCTGCGGAACGATGATATCGGCATAGCGCTTGCTCGGCGCGATGAACTGCAGGTACATCGGCTTGACCGTCTTCGTGTAGCGGTCGATCACCCACTCCACGTTCTTGCCGCGCTCCACGATGTCGCGCGTGATGACCCGCATGAGCCGGTCGTCGTCGTCGGCATCCACGAACACCTTGATGTCAAGCTCGTCCATCAACTCCTTGCAGGTAAAGATAAGGATGCCCTCCACAATGATGATATCGGCCGGCTCGACATGCACCGTTTCGGGCTGCCGGGTGCAGGTAATGTACGAATAGGTGGGCTCGTCGATGGCCTTGCCCGCCTTGAGGTCGCGAAGCTGCGCCACCAGCAATTTCCAGTCGATGGAATCCGGGTGGTCGAAGTTCAGGGCCTGCCGCTCCTCCATGGGAAGATGGCCCTGGTCCTTGTAGTAGGAGTCCTGCGGGATTACCACCACGTCTTCATGCGGCTGCATCCTGCGTGCAATCTCCTTGACAACCGTTGTCTTGCCGGAGCCGGAGCCCCCTGCGATGCCGATAACCAACATAGTTTTGTGTTTAAGTATTAGTAAGGTTTAGAAATCTGCCGTCTTGGGCGTACGCGGGAACGGGATCACGTCGCGGATGTTGCTCATGCCGGTGACAAAGAGCAGCAGGCGCTCGAAACCGAGGCCGAAGCCGCTGTGCGGGCAGGTACCGAAGCGGCGGGTGTCGATGTACCACCAGAGGTTGGTGGTGTCCATGTGCAGCTCTTCGATGCGGCGGTTCAGCTTTTCGAGCGAAGCCTCGCGCTCGCTGCCACCGATGATCTCGCCGATCTTCGGGAAGAGCACGTCGGTGCCCCGGACGGTCTTGCCATCGTCGTTCTGCTTCATGTAGAAGGCCTTGATGTCTTTCGGATAGTCGGTCAGGATCACAGGCTTGCCGAAATGCTTCTCCACGAGATAGCGCTCATGCTCGCTCTGCAGGTCCACACCCCAGGACACGGGGAATTCGAACTTCTGGCCGCTCGCTTCGAGGATCTTGATGCCCTCGGTATAGGTCAGCCGCACGAAATCGGTGGAAACGACACTCTTGAGGCGCCCGATGAGTTCCGGATCGATCATCTTGTTCAGGAAGGCCAGATCGTCCTGGCAGTTGTCCAGCGCATACTGCACCAGATATTTGATGAATTCTTCTTCGAGATCCATCAGGTCATTCACGTCATAGAAGGCCATCTCCGGCTCAACCATCCAGAATTCGGCCAGGTGGCGGGGCGTATTGGAGTTCTCCGCACGGAAGGTCGGTCCGAACGTATAGATGCAGCCCAGGGCCGTTGCACCCAGTTCACCTTCCAGCTGGCCGCTCACGGTCAGGGAAGTCTGGCGCCCGAAGAAATCCTGGCTGTAGTCGATCTTGCCGTCCTCGGTACGCGGCAGATTGTCGAGGTCGAGCGTCGTGACCTGGAACATCTCGCCGGCACCCTCGCAGTCGCTTGCCGTGATCAGCGGGGTATGGAGATAGAAGAATCCCTTGTCATTGAAGAATTTATGGATGGCGAAAGCCATCGCGTGGCGGATGCGGAGCACGGCGCCGAAAGTGTTCGTGCGCGGGCGCAGGTGCGCAATCTCGCGCAGGAATTCCATGCTGTGACCTTTCTTCTGCAACGGGTAACTCTCCACGTCGGCCGTGCCGTAGACCTCAATCTCACGGGCCTGGACCTCTACGGCCTGGCCGCTGCCCATCGACGGCACCAGGTCGCCCTTCACGCACAGGCAGGCGCCCGTGGTAATCTGTTTCATCAGCGACTCGTCGAACTTCTGCAAGTCGCAGACTACCTGGATATTGTTGATCGTCGAGCCATCGTTGAGCGCGATGAACGCCACGTTCTTGTTGCCACGTTTGGTGCGGACCCATCCCTTCACCACGATATCCTGCCGGGGCTGTCCGCTCAAATAATCCTTGATTCTTTCCATTGTATATAATTTACCATTTGATAATATCCGATGCTTCGCTTTCGTTCCAGCACTTGTCGACGACCGTCACGACGTAGCGGTGATGGCCGTTGCGCCTTTCGGAAGGCTTGAAGTGCGTATCGCGCGTAATCTTTACGATGGCGCTGCTGCGCGTCAGGTCAACGGGGTCGCCTTCTTCAAAGCGGTACACCACATAGAAATGCGGCTGCTGCAGCACGTCGTCGGTCTCTGCCGGCGTCCAGGAGATTCCTTTGCCGGAGGCCTTCACCGAGACGACAGGCTCAGGTGCAATCGCGTCGATGTCAGTATAAGCGGGAATCAGGGCCAGGTCGCGCTGATAGACCGTACGCAGGGAATCCTGCAGAACGAAAGGCTTGGTGTCTGCCGGAAGAGGCCGGGGCTCGTACCAGGGCTGCGCCTGCGGCGCCAGCGACCAGCCGGGCCACCACACGTTGCCATCGACGTTCGGCAAGTCGCGGACCAGCTCCATCTTGCGGGCCGTCTGCGTCACGGCCGGATCGTCCAGATCGGGCGCACTGAAAGTCGAAATGCTCTGGCCTATATAGAGTTGTCCCTTGTAATTCTGGTCGTTCCACCAGTGGATCAGCACATCATAGTCGGCAGCGGCGAAGCCGATGCGCCAGTAGAGCTGCGGGACAATATAATCGATATAACCTTTTTCTGCCCAGGCCGGAACGTCGGCGAACAACTGCTCATAGTTCGAGAGGCCGTTGGTGTCGCTGCCGCTTCCGTCAGGCGTATCTTTCTTGTTGCGGTGGATGCCGAAAGGCGAGATGCCGAACCGGACCCACGGCTTGATGGCCTTGATGGTGTCGTTGATCTGGTGGATCAGCGTCTCCACATTGTGCCGGCGCCAGTCGTTCTTCTGCCAGTACTCGAAACCCTGGGAAGCGGCGTATCTGGTAAATGAGGCATCATCGTGGAATTCCTCGAAGCCATTGGGATAGGGATAGAAATAGTCGTCGAAATGGATGGCGTCGACATCGTAACGCGTCACGATGTCGGCGATCACGCGCACCGTGTGCGCGATGGATTCCGGTTCACCCGGATCGAAATAGAGCTGCTTCCCGTAGCGCTTGAAAATCTCCGGTTTCTTGAAATAGAGATGATCGGGATGCAACTGTTCCTGGTCGTTGGAAGTCACCCGGTACGGGTTCAGCCAGGCATGCAGTTCCATGCCGCGGGCATGGCACTGCTCGATCATGAATTGGAGAGGATCCCAGAAGGGATCGGGGGCGACGCCCTGCTCACCGGTCAAGAAGCGGGTCCAGGGTTCGATGTCCGAAGCATAGAAAGCATCGGCCTGCGGACGGACCTGGAAGATCACGGCGTTGCAGCCCATGTCCTGCAGGCTGTCGAGCGTGGCGGTAAACCATTGCTGGATCTGCTCGCGCGAAAGCGTCTTGATCTGCTGGTTGCCGACGATGTGCAGCCAGGCTCCGCGGAATTCGCGCTTGGGCAGTTCCTGCGAAAAAGCAGGAACTGCCACAGTCAGCGCGATCAGACAAAGGGAGAGAAAGCGTCTCATCAATATAACTTAATAGGCTACGCCCATGGCGGCGCAGATCTTCTTGGGGATGTCGGTATTGTCCTGACGTCCGGCAAACCGTTCGGCACCCACGCCCTTGGCCCAGACCGGAACCGGTCCGCCACAGTGGGAATAGGTCGTCCAGCCCACGCGGGCCTTTTCATTGACGCTGTCGATGGCCTTGGGACTGTTCATGTATTCGTCCACGCTGGTCGAAGCCGACGTGTTCTTGATGTCGTCGACCACGGTCAGGTCGTAGGTATATCCCTGACGGCCCAGGGCGAGGCCGCCGGTCTCGTGGTCGGCGGTCACCACGATCAGGGTCTCGTCGGGATGCTTCTCATAGAAAGCGTTCGCCACGGCAATGGCCTGGTCGAAGTCGAGGACTTCGAAGATGGTACCGGCTAGGTCCTGGCTGTGCGCGGCCCAGTCGATCAGGCCGCCTTCCGCCATCAGGAAGAATCCCTTCGGGTTGCGTTCCAGCACGGTAATGGCTGCATCGACGATCTGCGGCAGCGTCAGGGCACCTTCGGGACGGCCGAGGGCATAGGGGCAGATATCTTCGGAGCCTTCCTTGCTGATCAGCACAATGTGGCTGGAATCTTTCTTGGCCTTGAAATCCTCATAGCCGCAGGCAAGCGTATATTCTCCCTCGGGAATCATGTCCCAGAGCGCAACTTCCGCATCGCCCTCCTTGCCTTTCGGATGGTAGAGGCCGCCGCCGGCAAAGAATTCAAAGCCGGCGCCGGGAAGTTCCTTGCCGATCTCATAGTAGTTGCCGCGCTTGATGTTGTGGCCGAAGAAAGCGGCCGGCGTGGCATGGTTGATCGGCGTGGTCGACATCACACCCACACTGAAACCGGCATCGTGGATCTTGTGGGAAATCGGCGTCAGGAGGGTCGTGGAGTCCGGAGCTATGCACAGCATGCCGTTTTTGGTCTTCTCACCGGTCGCCAGTGCGGTTCCGGCTGCAGACGAGTCGGTGATGATGTTGCTGGCAGAGAAAGTCGTGGCCAGTCCCAACACCGGGAACTGGGTGAAGCAGAGCGGATCCATGCCGATCACGCCACGTTCCTGGGCCAGATAGGCCTCAGCAGCTGCCACATGGGTAAAGCCCATGCCGTCGCCGATGAAGTAAAAGACATACTTCGCATGTTTTTCCTGCGGCGTGCAGGAGACCGCCATGAAAAGCAGGGCGGCCGCTGCCAAAACGTTGATGATTCTCTTCATTTCGATTTGTCTGACAGATAAAAGAAAGGGTGGCACGAAACCACCCTTTCTTCAGTTCAAGCGTTCGCTATTTCTGAGCGCCTTTGCGCGCACCATACATGATCTTCAATGCCGAGCAGCGACGGAGCTCCTGCTTCACGTCTGTGATGATACCCATGCGGGTGTCTTTGTCGGCCTTGATGTTGACCTGCATGAACGGACGGTCGACCTCGGACATTTTCTCACGTTCTGCGGCGATAAAGTCGCGGATCGGGCTGAGGTCGTTGTTGTCCTTCACGATAACGTCGTTGAGCTGGATACGGGAATCCGTACCGTACTCTTTCTGGTACTGCTGCGAGGGCGTTCCAATATAGATATAGGTAGCCAGGTCCTTCCGGTCGAGCTTCGCAATCTCGGTCGCCATTGGGGTGGTGACACGGACTTTCGTCTCGTTCTGACGCATGGAGGTACACACCATGAAGAACATCAGGATGATGAACACGATGTCCGGCAGGGACGAGGTATTCATCTGCGGAAGTTCACCTTTGTTTTCTTTGATGAATTTAGCCATACTGAATTCTCCTATTTCTTCTTGACGTCCTTAGGTTCCGCTTCGGAGATCTTCTGCGGGATGGCCTTGCGGACCATTTCCTGCTGATCTTCGCTCAGTTTGGAATACTTCTTTCCGAAGGTCTTCATCGAGAAATCGTCACGGAGTTCGTTGATGGCCTTGATCAGCTCGTTCTGGACGGTGATATAGGCCTGGTACGTCGTACCGCGGTCGTTCTGCAACGAAATGACGCCTTTGGAAACGGGAACCGGTCCGAGACCCGGGATATCCTGGATTTCCTTTTCAGGAAGGTTCGGGTCGTCGTAAGGGTTGGTCATGAATTCTTTGATCTTGTCCTTCAGCTGGCTGACATCCATCGGTTGACTGCCGGCCAACAATCTGTCGTTGGAATTGATCTTCACCTGGATGATATTCCGACGATTGACCTTCAAGTCCTCCATCTTCTGATCTTCAGGAGGGATGGGCGGAAGGAGACGGGAGATACCCTCCTCCTTGTCCATCGTGGTCACCATCAAGAAGAATATCAGCGCGATGAACGCAATATCCGCCATAGATGAGCCGTTGATTTCAGGAACCTTTTTCTTAGCCATACTTCAGATACTTATTTTTTCACAGCCTTGCGGATGGCACTCCAGCACAGCGACACGATAGCGGCGCCGACCATGAGGTAGGTTACAAACAAAACTGCGTCAGCGAACTTGAAGTCGCTGGGTTTGACAGTGGCCTTGGTCTCGATCGGCGTACCAGGAGCAAGCAACCATGCTCCACCGACGATCACGACGACAGCCAAGATGAGAATGATCAGCCGTAGCAGCTTCTTCTTGCTCTTGAAGGCTCCGAAGAGCGGGAAGAGCAAGGTCACGCAGAGCGCCAGGAAGAGGAGGCAATAGATCCAATACAAGAAGGTATCGAGGGGAGCGCTGTCGGTCGTGGTCGGCTTGGCCGTGAACACGATGACAAAGAGCACCAGCGACACCAGGAAGAGGACCAATTCCAGGATCTTCCAAGGCCTGTTCTCTCTTTTTTCGTTCGTTTCTTTCATAACAAAATCAGTGAAAAGGTTGGTGTTTTGTTACTTATTTGCTGTATTTCACCAGCATGTCGACGAGCGAGATGGAGGAGTCTTCCATGTCCACGACGATCGTGTCGATCTTGGAGATAATGTAGTTGTAGAAGAGCTGGAGGATAATGGCGACGACCAGACCACCGACGGTGGTGATCAGAGCCACTTTCATACCACCTGCCACCAGTGCCGGGCTGATATCACCAGCAACCTCGATGGCGTCGAAGGCCTGAATCAGACCGAGCACAGTACCCATGAAGCCCAACTGCGGAGCGATACCGATGAACAGACCGATCCAGGAGAGGCCCTTCTCGAGTTTACCCATTTCAACGGAGCCGTACTCGATCACAGACTTCTCGGCTTTTTCAATGCCCTGGCCGTCTTTCACGCGGAGAAGGCCCTGGGTGAAGATACGTGCCACCGGGCCCGGGGTGTTCTTGCAGAGCTCGTAAGCTTTATCGACACCTTCGTTCTTGAGGCAATCTTCAATCTTGCCCAGAAGTTTCTGGTTGTTGTTCTGTGCGATACTCAGGGTAATGATCTTCGAGATGGCGATAGCCAGACCGAGGATGAGGCACAACAACACGAGTGCCATGAAGGTGGCACCACCTTCGATGAAGAGCTTCTTCAGCTGCTGGTGGATCGGGGTGTCGTTGGGTCCGGCTGCGAACGGATCGACAACCTCGTCGTTGGCTTGAGCAACGGCTTCAGTCTGCTCGGCGGACTGATCCTGTGCAAAAGTCTTCTGGTACTCAGCAGAAATGGTCAGAAGGCCAATGACTGCCAAAAACATGAAAATTTTTTTCATAGGGTTTTTGATTAATTATTAAACACTGAATTTTAAATAGTTATAGTCTCTATTCTGTGGTTTTCACGGCATATACGCCGCCAAAAATTCTTTGCAATTTAATAATTTTTTTGGAAAGTAACACTATTTCTAAGAAATTTCTCCACTGACCCCAATTTCGAATTTTTCGCTAACTTTCTTATTATCAGCGTATTGACCAAGAAGTACAAATAATTTTGTTACAGCGGCTTCTGTCGTCATGTCTTTTCCGCTCACAAGCCCGGCCTGTTTGAGGATGTCGCCGTTGGCATAAGCGCACATGTCCACGGCGCCGGCCTGGCACTGTGTGATGTTGACGATGACGCCGCCCGCCCGGGTGAAGGTGTGGAGGGCATTGAGGAACCAGGCTTCCGAGAGCGAATTGCCCGAGCCGTAAGTCTCCAGGACCACGGCCCGCAGCCCGGGGGTCGAGAGCACCGCCTGCACGAGCGGTTCGGTGATGCCGGGGAAGATCTTCAGCACGGCCACCCGCGTGTCCAGGTCTGTATGCAGGCGCAGCGGCCGGCCCCAGCGGCGGGGATGGTAGATGGCGGTCTCGTTGTACCGGATATGGATGCCCACCTCTGCCAGCGGCGGATAGTTGGGCGAACGGAAGGCACTGAAATTCTCGGCGCTGTATTTCGAGGTGCGGTTGCCGCGGAAGAGCTGGCTGTCGAAATAGATGCAGACCTCGCAGATATGCGGATGTCCGGCCTCATCCTGCTCGGCCGCCAGCTGTATCGAGGAGATGAGGTTCTCCTTGCCGTCGGTGCGCAGCATGCCGATGGGAAGCTGGCTCCCGGTAAAGATCACGGGTTTCTCGACGTTCTCGAGCATGAAGCTCATGGCAGATGCAGAATAGGCCATGGTGTCAGTGCCGTGGAGCACCACGAAGCCGTCGTAGGCGTTGTAATTGACCTTGATGATGCCGGCGAGCTTGATCCAGAAAGCGGGATTCACGTCGGACGAGTCGATGACAGGGTCAAAAGAGAGAGAGTCGATGACATAGCCGAACTTCTTGAGCTCGGGCACCTCGCGGGTGATCTGGGTGAAATCGAAGGGTTTGAGCAGCTGCGTTTCGGGATCCATCTTCATTCCGATGGTGCCTCCGGTGTAGATAAGGAGTATCTTTCGGTCCATTCTGACGTTATAAATTGAAGAGCCTGCGCGCGTTGGTCGTGGTGGTCTCCCCCACCGCCTCCGGCGCCAGGCCCTTGATCTGTGCTATTTTTACGGCTACCAGCCGGACATAAGAAGGTTCATTGCGCTTGCCGCGGAACGGAACCGGTGTCAGCCACGGGCAGTCGGTTTCGAGCACCACATCGTCGAGCGACATCTTTTCGAGTGCCAGGGCCAC
>JAEETO010000107.1 GCA_016290385.1 Bacteroidales bacterium
CGGGCGATGGCATCGAGCTGGTCATAGCGCGAGAGCTCGTTTTCTTCGATAATCCGGATCAGGCTGGCGGCGTAGGTCTTTGCGGTGGCATAGCCCGCTTTCTGCAGGCCGTAGGCCCACCCTTTGTAATCGGTAGGCTCCAGTTCGAAGAGGAAGGCGTAGCGGTCGCGGTAGCGCAGGAAATCGCTGTGGTCTCGGAACGATTCGTCCGCATTTTTGTAGCTGCGGAAGCATTCGTTCTTCGTCTCATCGTCGTGCCGGACGGTCTTGCCGTTCCAGTTGTTGTGGCACTTGATGCCGAAATGGTTGTTGGCCTGAGTGGCGAGGGTGCTGTTACCGTTGCCGGATTCCAGGCATCCCTGCGCCAGCGTAATGCTGGCCGGAATGCCCGTCGCCTTCATCTCCCGAACGGCCGTCGCAGCATATTTCTCAATATACTGCGACCGCGTCAATTTCTGTCCCCACGCCATCGTGACGCAGAGCAGGGGAGCCAGAACCATTGTCAGGAAGCGTTTCATCCTTACCGTCCGAAGCCGCCCAATGCCGAGTACAAGTCTATCAGAGACACAATGAGATCATACTGGTTGCTGACCTGCTCGAGTTGTGCCGACAGCAGGGATTCTTGTGCCGTGAGCACTTCCAGATAGGTGGTGGAACCATGATTCATCAACTCGCTCGTAGCGAGGAAAGCTTCCTGAAGCGCGTTCACACGGGTGTCGAGATGAACGGACTTCTCCTCGGCCGTCCGGCAGGCGTGCAGATAGAGATAGGCTTCGTTGCCCGCATCGAGCAGCGTCTGGACGAATTCCAATTGTGCTTTCTCCTGTTCGGCCTTGGCGTTCTTCAACTGCGCGTTGAGTTTTCCGCCGGCAAAGACAGGCTGCGTCAGCGATGCCACAGCCTGACCCAGCACCAGGGCCGGATTGACGGAACCCAGTAAGAGTCCGTCGATGCTTATACTCGGGAAAAATGTCTGGCGGGCCTGTTGGGTGCCGTAATAGGCTATCTCCATGTTGTGTTCGGCCATCCGGACATCAGGGCGGGCGGCAAGCAGGCGGATCGGAAGCCCGACGTGGATCTGCTCAGGGACCTGGAAAGAAGCGATAGGGGACCGCTCGATGCGATGGGGTGTTTCAGCCAGCAACTGGCAGAGCGAGGCTTCCGTAAGAAGGATGCTGTAGCGCAAATCCACGATCTCGGTGCGGATACTTGCCAGTGAAGCCTCCATCTGATACACGGCAGGACTCTGGAAAATGCCGGCCTCATACAGGGATCGGGCGGTGTTGAGCGATTCTGTCCACAGAATTTCCGTCTGCTCGGCAATGGCGAGCTGGCGGTCCAGCATCGCCAGGGTGTAATAGAGGTCGGCGACATGGGCGGCCAGACTCACCTGGACGGCCTGCTTGTAATCTTCGGCGTAGGCCTGCTGTGCTTTGGCCTTCCGGATCCGGCTTCTGGTCTGCCCGAAAATCCCAAGCTGCCAGCTCGCGGAGACGGGAAGCGTGACACTCAGGCTGTTCTGCCCGCCCAGGTGTTGATAGGTAGCCTGTGGTGTCAGCGCCAGCGTGGGTGCATAGCCCCATCGTGCGGCCTTGACTTCGTTCTTGACTTGTTCGATGGAAAGCTGCGCCGTACGCATATCGGTATTGTTGGCCAGCGCCTTTTCGATCAGCTGTTGCAGCAGGGGATCCTGGAACAGTTCATGCCAGTCCAGGCTCCCGACCGATACCGTATCCTGCAGGTCGACAATATCGCCCATCACCTGATCCGGAACGGTGGCGCTGGATTCATATTTCTGATAGATGGAGCAGCACGGGAGCAGCAGGATTCCGGCCCAAAGTATGATATGATAGATCTTTTTCATGGAAATACTTCTTTATCGGGTCACTCAATTTCCTTATCGGGGGTTAATCGCTCATGTACTTCCTGGAAGAAAATATACAGAGCCGGTGTAATGAACAGGATGGCCAGGATGCCCACGGCCATACCGCCCACCACACAGATGGACAACGACTTGTTTCCCACAGCGCCAGCCCCGCCTTCGATGATGAGCGGGATCATGCCGATGAACATCGTCAGGACCGTCATCAGGATCGGACGCAGACGGTCGTTGCAGGCACCGACGGCAGCATCGTAGACCGACAGTCCCTCTTTGCGCTTCTGCACGGCAAACTCGGTGATCAGGATGGCCGTCTTGGCGACCAGGCCCATCAGCATGATCACACCCGTCTGCACATAGACGTTGACCCCCACACCCATCAGGAATTCCAGCGGACGGACCACAAGATAGGCGCCGAAGATGCCGAACGGAATGGAGAGCAGCACGGCAAACGGGATGAACAGGGAGTTGTAGAGACAGGCGAGGATAAGGTAGATCAGCAGCACGGCGATGCCATAGATGATGGCGGTGTCATTCGACTGGGCGTTTACGGCCTCCTCGCGTGCCATGCCGCCGTACTCATAGCCATAGCCTTCCGGAAAGACCTCTTCCATCAGTTCGGCGATGGCTGTACGTACGTGCGACGTGGTATAACCGGTGGCCGGCATGACGTTCATATTGTAGCAGGGGAACAGGTTGAACCGGCGTTCCTGGGCGGGGCCCATGGTTTTGGTGAGGGTGACGAACTCCGATACCGGCGTCATCTTGTCGCCCACCTGCACATAGATGCCGTTGAGCACGCTCGGCTCCATCCGATAGTCGGCACCCGCTTCGACGAGCACCTGATAGACTTTCCCGAACTGGATGTAATTGCCGATATAGGTTCCGGCCAGGTTGATGCCGATCGTCGAGATGACGGCTTGCGGAGAGACGCCTTTGCGTTTGCAGGCAGCCACGTCGATGTCGAGCTTGTATTTCGGGTAATCGGCGGCATAGGAAGCCAGGGCGAAGGAGACCTCGGGACGCTGTTGTAATTTCTGGGCAAATTCACTGCACAGGGCGATGAAGGTCGCGTTGTCGTCCGTTCCGGAACGGTCCTGGATATTCAGCTCCATCATGGAACCGGAACCATATCCCGGAATCTGCGGCATCTGGTAGGGCGTGACATCCGCTTCGGGCATGTTCACCATGGCCCAGACGGCGATTTTTTGCTGCACATCCAGGATGCTGTAGAATTTACGCTCATCCCAGTTTTTCAGGCGTACCATCAGGGTGGCATAGTTGGTACCGCCACCGCCGTTCATCATGGAGTAGCCGGTGATACCGCCCACCAGTTCCGTATCGTCCAGCGTGCGGACAAAATCCTCCAGTTTTTCAACCGCCGCCTCCGTCTCGTTCAGATACGTGCCGGAAGCCAGCGTGACGTCGACCATCAGGAATCCCTGGTCTTCCTGCGGCACCAGGTCCTTCTGCGCCGTTTTCATCAGCCATGCCATACCGACGCAGAAAACGATCAGCAGGATCCAGGAAAAGACAGGGCGTTTGATGAATCGGCTGACACCCTTGACATATTTGCCCAACAATGCGTTGTAAACCGCATCATAGCCTTTCTTTACATAATAGTTAAGACCTTTCCGGTTCTTTTCTTTTTCCGTTTTGGGCTTGAGCAGAATGGCGCAAAGGGCCGGGCAGATGGTCAGTGCCGACAGAGTTGAGAGGCACACCGAAGCGGACATGATGGTACCGAACTGCTTGAAGAAGGTACCCGCCGTTCCGGACAGGAAGGTCACGGGGATAAACACCGCAATAAACACGAGGGTGGTCGAGATACAGGCCGCCGTCACCTCGCCGAGTGCAGCCGAGGTGGCGGATGCCGCCGATTTGTATTCTCCGCTCTCCAATTTCGCCATCACGGCCTCCACGACCACGATGGCGTCGTCCACAACGGTACCGATGGCAAGCACCAAAGCAAAGAGCGTCAACAGGTTCAGAGAGAACCCGGCAGCCTTCACCATTGCAAAGGTGCCGATCAGTGAGACGATGATGGAAACGGAAGGGATCAGCGTCGCCTTGAAGTCCTGCAGGAAGAGATATACGATGAAGATCACCAGCAGGATGGCGATGATGAGCGTTTCGACTACGCTTGACATCGAGGCGTAGAGGAAGTCGTCGGAGGTCTCCAGCAGTTTGAACTCCAGGCCGGCCGGCAGCGACTTCGAGATATCGGAGATCACCCGGTTGATTTCGGCATTGACCTGGGTCGCATTGGCGCCCGGTGCCTGGTTGACAATGAACAGCACGCCCGGATGGCCGTCGATGTTGGAACGGAACTCGTATGACCTGGTTCCCAGTTCGACGTCGGCCACATCTTCCAGATAGAGGATTTCCCCGTTCGGCATGGCACGCACGATGATGCGTTCGAACTCGCTCATATCGTTGAGCAGTCCCTGGAATTCGACGTCGATCGCGTTGACGGCACTCTCAAACCGGCCGACCGGCGATACGAGGTTCTGTTCGTTGACCGCGTTGATGATTTCATTCGGCGTGAGGCCATACATGGCCATCACATCCGGCTTGAGCCAGATACGTACGCCGTATTTGTCGCCGATGAGCAGGGTCCGGCCCACGCCCGTAATACGGCTGACTGCCGGTACTACATTGATGTCCAAGTAATTGGAGATAAACTTCTGGTCAAACCTGTCGTCCGTGCTCTCCAGGCTGATAATCTGCAGGATGGAGTTGACGCTCTTCGTTACCGTGACCCCTTGTGTGCGGACATCTGCAGGCAGCAGGCCCATCGCCTGGTTTACCCGGTTCTGGACGTTCACGGTCGCCTGGTCGGCGTCGGCACCTTGCTTGAAATAGACAGAGATTTCGGCGGAACCGTTGGAGAGTGCCGTCGAAGAGACATACATCATATCCTCCACGCCGTTGATCTGTTCTTCGAGCGGCATGATGACGGATTTCATCACGGTATTGGCGTCGGCGCCGCTGTAGGAAGCGCGCACCGACACCATCGGGGGTGCGATATTCGGATACTGCTCAATCGGCAGGGAAGAGAGGCCCACGAGGCCGATCAGGCAAATCAGCACGGCCACTGCCAGGGCGGCGACCCAGTGACTGACAAAAAACTTTTGTTTCCGGACCTTCTCCATGTTATCTTACGCTGACACCGTTGGACAATTTGCGGACACCGTTGGTGACGATCTCATCACCGGGATTCAGGCCGTCGATGATGTAGTATTCCGTTCCGTCGTTGGAAGGGAAGACCTGGCAGATCACACCCTCGACGGTTCCGTCTTCCTTGACGCGATAGAACATCATCTGGTCCTGGAGGCGGACGGCAGCCGTCTGGGGCGCGCAGAGAACGTTGCCTTCAAGAGGAATCACCACCTTGGCCGACAGTCCGGAACGGAGGATGCCGTCGGGATTGGGGAATGCCGCTTTGCAGGTTACGGTTCCCGTCGAGGCGTTGACAATGGCATCGATCTTGTCCAGCATGCCGTCATGCTCATACGTGGAGCCGTCCTTGAGCAGCAGCTTCAAGGGCGGGAACACATCGCCGATCTGTCTGCCCTTGGGCCCTTCCAGGCCTTTCTCCGTTACGCGAAGGCCGTATTCCCTGACCATCTCCAGCAACTGGGTTTCGGTGAGGGAGAATTTTGCCTTGACGACACTGTTGTCACTGACCGTACATAGGGCAACGCCGCGGTAGGCCAGGTCGCCTTCTTCTACTTCCTTGTCTGCGACGAAACCGGTGATCGGGGAAGTGACGGTGCAATAGCCGAGGTTCGTTTTCGCGATATTGAGCTGGGCTTCCGCCTGGGAAACGGCCGCCTTGGCCACTTCATAGGCGTTCAGGCTGGTCTGGAGCACGTAGTCGCTGATAATCTTCTTTTCGGCGAGCGTCCGGTTCGATTCGTACTGGAGCCGCGTGGTTTCCATCTGGGCCTGTGCCGCGCTCAGGTTGGCCTGTGCCGACTGGACGCTCAGTCGGAATTCCGTAGGGTCGATGACGAAAAGGGTCTGGCCTTTCTTGACCTTGATACCGGAACTGCAGTTGCAAACCTTGATAATTCCTTCCACCTGGGGATAGATGCTGATTTCCGTATCGCCCGACAAAGTGGCGGGGAAAGTAAGATGGTAGACCCGCGATTCGGTCTGCAGCACCTTCGTCTCGTATTTTACTTGCAGCGCTGCCGCGGCGTTGCCTTGGCTTCCGCCTTTACAGGAGAACAACATGCAGCCAGCCACGGCCAGAACTGCACACATCAAGGGTAATGATCGCTTCATCATCAATGTATGTTTTTCGTATTTTAATCGACGAGGGAGAATAACATACAAAGATACGACAACTATGTTCGATAACAAAGGATTCATTTGTCATTTTTTGCCTATCTTTGTAGAAAAACCTGCAAATCGTAGATATGGAGAAAAAGACACTGACCATTCCCTACGAGGAATATACCTCCATCAACGAGTTGAGTGCCGGGGACCGCGCCTTGCTCGAGGCGGCCATCGACGCTACGAAAGGGTCCTATGCGCCGTATTCCCATTTCAATGTGGGCGCTGCGGTGCGTCTGGAAGACGGAAC
>JAEETO010000108.1 GCA_016290385.1 Bacteroidales bacterium
GTAGGAACCCGTGAGCGGGCCTTCTTCCAGACGCTGCTGGATACCTTTCTTTATGGCGGGCATGAAGCTGGCGTCGATGGCACCACCGACCACGCAGTTGATGAATTCCCATTTGCCACCCCAAGGCAGCTCGAATTCTTCGCGGCCCTTGATGTTGAGCTGGGTCTCCTTGCCGTCGATCTTGAATTTGGCCGTGGTGTCGACACCTTCCACGATCGGCTCGACCACGAGGTGTACCTCACCGAACTGGCCGGCGCCGCCGGACTGTTTCTTGTGACGGTACATGGCGTTGGCCACCTTGGTGATAGTCTCGCGATACGGGATCTTCGGCGCGATGAACTCGACGTCGATCTTATAGTTGTTGTTGAGGTTCCACTTGAGGATGTTGATCTGCTGCTCGCCCATGCCGTTGATGATGGTCTGCTTCAGTTCGCGGGAGTACTCGATGCGGAGCGTCGGGTCTTCGGCGCCGGCACGGTTGAGGGCCTCGCCCAGTTTCTCTTCGTCTTTCTCGTCGACGGCCTTGATGGCGCAGCGATACTTGAACGGCGGGAAGGTGATGGGATCGACCACTTTGTCGTAACCCGGAGTGTTGAGGGTCTGGTTGGTCTTGACGGCTTTCAGCTTCACGGTGCAACCCATGTCACCGGCAACGATCTCGGTCACGCGCTCTTTCTTCTTGCCGGCTACGGCATAGAGGGTGGTTATGCGCTCCTTGGTCTCGCTGGCCATGTTGATGACATCCTGGCCTTCCGTGATCTTGCCCGACATCACCTTGAAGTAGGTGACGTCACCCAGGTGCTGTTCCAGCGCGGTCTTGTAGACGAACAGCGAGGTCGGAGCCTTGGCGTCCAATGCGGGAGCCGGGCAGAATTCGGTGACGAATTCCATGAGGCGGCGGACACCCATGTCTTTCTTGGCACAGACGCAGAACACCGGATAGGTTTCGCCCTTGTCGAATCCGACGCGCAGGCCCTGGTGCATCTCTTCCTCGGTAAGTTCTCCCTCGTCGAAGTATTTCATCATCAGGTCCTCGTCGCCTTCTGCGGCTTTCTCCATCAGCTCGGCGCGCATGTCTTCGGCTTTGCCCTTGAACTCGGCCGGAATCTCGACTTCGTCGTAGTTGCCGTTCTCATCCTTGAACTTGTACATCTTCATCTTGAGGACGTCGACGATGCTGTCGAAGTTCACGCCGGCGTTCACCGGGAACTGGATTACGACCGGCTTGCCGCCGAAGGCCTGGTGCAGGCTGTCGAGGGTGTTGTCCCAGTTGGATTTCTCGGTATCGAGCTGGTTGACGGCGATGATCACGGGTTTCTTGCAGTCTTCTGCATAACGGCCGTGGATCTCGGTGCCCACCTCGACGCCCTGTCCGGCGTTGACCAGCATGATGGCCGATTCGCAGACATGGAGGCCGAGCACGACGCCTTCTACGAAGTCGTCGGCGCCCGGTGCGTCGATTACGTTGAGCTTATGGTCTTTGAACTCGGCGTAAAGGGGGGTGGAATAGATGGAACGCTGGTAGAGCTGTTCAACTTCCGTGTTGTCGGAAACAGTGTTCTTGCCTTCTACGGTACCGCGGCGGTCAATCACTTTGCCTTCGAAAAGCATGGCCTCGGCCAAAGTGGTCTTGCCCGACCGCGTGCCTCCAAGCAGGACGACGTTCCGGATCTGTTCAGTGGTGTAGTTTTTCATATCGATATAAACGTTTATATTATTGATTTCGTTGGAATAGCCTGCAAATGTAACGATTATTTTTCATTTCCCATCATGGCGCGACCGGTTTTTCCGTCGATGCAAATGCGGATTTCCGAAGGGAAACGCACCTGCCGCAGGTATTCGGTTTCCCGCACGGCAGGCAAGGCTTCCAGCACGCTGAAATCGAGGCTGTCACCTTTGCGTTCCCACGGGTCCACGCTCACGAATCCCACGTTGAAGGAAGTCAGGTTCTGGAAGAAATGCGTCCCCTGGCTGGGTTCCACACGGAAGTGCTCCAGCGCGCATTCCACGATGGCTTTGGCTTCCGAAATGTCGCCCCACTTCACCGGGACACCCAAAGAAGGGATCGAACTGCCCCAGCGGCCAAAACCCAGCAGGACGTAACTTCTGCCTTCAGCCCGCATAGCGGCGTTGACAGCCGAGACTTCGCGGGCCATCTCGTTGGTCTTCAACACGTCCCAGGCGTCAGGTTTCAGATAGACCACGTCCCGGACACCGCTCAGCCAGCCCGTCCCGAGAGCGCATTCCGACGTGAGGAAGGCGCCGTCGGTGTCGATCTTGTTCCAGTCGACATCGGCAAAACGGGTGTCAGCCGAGATCGGCCGCACCTGCAGGACAGTGAACACCGCCGTCCCGTTTTCCTTGAAATCGGCGGCGAACTCGATCTCGACTTCGCTCTTCATTTCCGCCTTGGTGATTTCCAGCAACCTGTCCACGATGCTGGCGAGCGGGAAAGTGTCGTATTGGAGTATCTGGGCGAAAGTCACGAACTTGGGGCCTTCGGGAAGGGCTGAATCGACGATGCGCATGCTCTGCCGGTCCCAGGTAGAAGCCACTTTGGCCAAAGAACGGAACCGTGTGCATTCGGAAATATCCAGGCGCACGAGATTGATGGCATCGTCGACCGATGTCTTGAACTCCTCCGGACGGAGACTGAGCGCATACATGGCTTTCTGGCTGTCGCGCATGGTCAGCTCGGGCGTAGATGTCTGCAGGACATGCCTGGGATGACGGGGCGAAAAACGCAGGACCTGCTCTCCGTCCACCACAGCCTTCCCCAGACCATAGGCCACCTTGGCAATGCCTTCTTCTGCTTTTTCGTGGCCCGTGGGATAGAAATTGACGGAGCGGGCGACACCCGACAGGGTCGGGAAGAAATACCCGCCGTCTTCACTGCCGCAGACTTCCTGGATGACGATCGCCATTTTCTCTTCCGCCAGGACGTTACCCGAAGAGAGAATGTAGCCTTTGGCCGAAGAGAAGAAAACGCTGGCATACACGCTGGCAACCGCTTTCGACAAGAGCCTCAACTGCTGATCCACATTGCCTGTCCCCGGCAGCATATACGTAGAATAAACTCCCGCAAACGGTTGATAATAAGAATCTTCCAAGCGAGAGGAAGAGCGTACTGCCAGCGGCCTCCGCACCACGCTCACGAAAGCCCTGAGGGCTTCGAGCAACTCGCGCGGAAGCGGCGAGGCAACAAATTCGGAGAGCAGTTCGGCATCCGTCATGTCGGCATTGATGACGTAGCCCAGTCCGTTTTCCTGGATGAAGCGGTCAAACCAGTCGGCCGTGATGACCAGGGTTCGCGGCACCGTCACCCGGACCTGGTCCCAGGCATCGTACAGATCATATTTCTGCAGGATATGATTGAGAAACGCCAGGCCGCGGGCCTTGCCGCCCAGGGAGCCTTCCCCGAAACGGGAAAACCAGATGGTATCGTTGTAGCTCTTCGGATCGAAGGTCGCCACCACGCCCAGCGCCTGCGAAATGCGATAGTCGTGAACGATGGCGATGATATGTTCCCTGTGCAATTCGACGGTCTCGTAGTCCTCGTTGCGGAGCGGATGCACGATCTTGCCCAGGGGAAAGAGACCGCGGGCGTAGATCCATTTCGAGAGATAATTCCCTTCCGTCAGACGGATGAACTCACCGGCCGGGATGGTTTTCAACAGGTTCTCGAATTCATACAGATCGCGGGCGCGTCCGATTTCGCGTCCCGTCTGGTGATCTTTCACGATGAAGTCGCCGAAACCGAATTCCCGCTCCATGTACTCTCCAATCTCCTGGTCGAGCATCTTCGAGGCCTTGTAGAGAAATCCGACGCCCAACTTCTCCGCGACCGCCTTCATTCCCAGCTGGGAAGACTGCATCAGGAACGGCATGCGGAAATCATCGGCTTTGATATGCCGGCAAAGATCCACGCCGGCATCACTCTTTTCGTCAATGCTGCGGTCTCCCCGTTTCATCACGAAACCTACGTCCGAAATGACACCGAGCAGGTTCCGCTTGTACTTTTCATACAGTTCGATGGCCTCGGCGTAGTTCGTGGCCATCAGGATCTTGGGGCGGGAACGCTTGCGGGCGACCTTCTGCTGTTCGCCGAGGGCGTCGCTCAGGGATTCGGCGTTCTGCCGGAGGATGATCCGGTACAGCATGGGAAGATAGGTCGAATAGTAGCGGACCGAGTCTTCGACCAGCAGGATGGCCTGAACACCGGAATGAAGGATGTCGGCCTCGGCGTTCATCCTGTCTTCCAGGAGCTTGATGATGGCGATGATCAGGTCGGGAGAGTTGTTCCAACAGAACACATAGTCGATGCAAGAAGACCCTGACAGATCTTCTATCTTTCGGTACACTTCCCTTGAAAAAGACGAGAGCAGCACCACGGGCATGCCCGCGTCGTATTCCTTGGCCCTGGCGGCAAATTCAAACACATCGAGTGCGCCCACATAGAACATGGTGAGCACCAGGTCGAAACGCCCTTCCGTTCCCAGAACTTGCAGGGCTTCGGTCGTGGTTTCCACGCGCCGCAGCACGGGCGGATTGCTCAGATTGAGGTCTGCATATTCCTTCGCGATGCGGGACTCGATCCGTCCGTCCTCCTCGAGGGAGAAACTGTCATAGCTGTTACAGACCAGGAGGATGCGCCGGATGCGCCGCGCCATCAGGGGAGTGCCATCCATCGGGCTATTCTCCCATGGCTTTTACGGCTTCCCGCATGGCATCGAACACCGGTCCGTCTTCCAGGGCAGCCGGCACACCCTCATCGCCGCCTTCACGGACGCTCTGGACAAGCGGAATCTGGCCGAGCAGCGGCAGGCCGTATTTGTCGGCCATCATCTGGCCACCGTCCTTGCCGAAGATATAATACCGGTTTTCGGGCAGTTCGGCCGGCGTGAACCACGACATGTTTTCGATGATGCCCAGGATGGGTTTATCGACCTGTGGATGGCGGAACATGTTGACACCTTTTTCCACGTCGGACAAGGCCACGGCCTGGGGCGTGGTGACGATGATGGCGCCGCTGAGCGGAATGTCGTGGACCAGCGAGATGTGGATGTCGCCGGTTCCCGGCGGCAGGTCGATGAGCAGATAGTCGAGCTTGCCCCATTTCACCTGCAGAAGCATCTGCTTGAGGGCGTTGCAGGCCATGGGACCGCGCCAGATGAGGGCCTGGTCAGGCCGGGCGAAATAGCCGATGCTCATCCATTTGACGCCGAATTTCGTGATGGGGACGATGATTTCCTTGCAGCTTTCATCGATTTCGGCGTCGATGGGCAGGGGCTGCCCCATTTCATCGTATACTTCGACTTCGGGGATGGCTCCTTCCGTGCCGGTCATCTTGGGGATGGAGGGGCCGTAGACGTCGGCGTCGGCCAGTCCCACTTTGTATCCCATTCGCGCCATGGTGACGGCCAGGTTGACGGCGACGGTGGACTTGCCGACGCCGCCTTTGCCGGAGGCGACAGCGATGATGTGGCCGACATCGGTCAGCTGTTCCATGCCGAGCTCAAGCGGCCGCTTCTTGGGCTGGGGTTTCGGAGGATTGGGGTTATAGGGCCCTTTGATGTCGTAGGGATTCATATTTTACGTATTTTTGTAAGATTACACTTCGATTATGACAAAGATACACAATATTTTGATAGTTCCCGACAAATTCAAGGGTTCTCTTTCGGCGGCGGACGTGGCGGATGCGTTGGAGGCAGCGGTACGTCGCTGCATGGTAGGCGGCAGGCAGGCGAAGGTCGTGAAACTGCCGATGGCCGACGGCGGCGACGGGTCGATGGAAGTGGTGGAAGCTGCGCTGGGCAGCGCCTGCGAGCGGATGATGATCGACACGTTCGATGCCTTGATGCGGCCGATGAAGGCGCCGCTGCTGCTCTTCGACAGGGGCCGACAGGCGTTCATCGAGATGGCGAAAGTCTGCGGCCTGGCGATGCTTGCACCGGAAGAGCGCAATCCCGAGAAGACGACGACCTACGGTCTAGGCGTCTTGCTCGCCGAGGCGATCCGGCGCGGCTGCGAAAAGATTGTCGTCGGCATCGGCGGTTCCGCCACGAACGATGGTGGCGAAGGGCTGCTGATTGCATTGTCTGATATCCTCGATGATTCTGCCTTTCGTCATCCCCGACCTGATCGGGGATCTGAGATCGTCGTTGCTTGCGACGTCGACAATCCCCTTCTGGGCCCCAACGGAGCGACCATGATCTATGGCCCGCAGAAGGGGGCGGATGCAGCGATGCTCGAGCGGCTGGAACGGCGGATGGAGGCCTTTGCGGCCGCTGCCGGGCTCGATACGGCGCTGCCGGG
>JAEETO010000109.1 GCA_016290385.1 Bacteroidales bacterium
TCCTAGTCGGCAGGCGCCGCTTCGGTCCCGAGCTCCTTCAGGAACGTACCGATCCCTTCAAACACGTTGTTGATCCCGTCGAGCGCAGTATTGACGCCCCACTTGGCGGCGATGGCCATGTATTTGCCGCAGGCCGCATTGAACTGCTTCTTCTCCTCGGCATTGTAGGAACTCTGGTTTTCCTTGAACTCGTTGACCATTTTCTCGAACTGGGCGTTGGCCTTGGCCCAGTCGTCCTGAGAGTACGAGTCGGCATGACGGTCGACTTTGTCGACGAAGGCTTCCATCCGTTTCGGGAGGTTTTCCTTGCAGGCAGACAGCAGCAGCATGGCGGCTGCCATCACGACGAATAGTACAAATGATTGTCTCATTTTAGGTTAAAATTTTAATATTTTCTGCAAAAATACGCATAATTATGGGGCGGAGGGTAGGTTTTTACATATTTTTTCAGTAAATTTGTTCAATAGAGCCGGAAAATTCATCTTTTTACCTAATACAACTGCTTATGAAGAAAGTTCTGATCATTGCGCTGATGGTGCTCACATGCAGCACGCTGTTTGCGCAGACAAGGGTCACCGGCAGGGTGACTTCTTCGCAGGACGGTTCGCCCATCCCCTTTGCCAGTGTCGTGGTAAAGGGTACCATGACGGGCGTAGCCTCCAATGAGAACGGTGCGTATGTCCTCGAAAGCGTACCGTCGAATGCAGTCCTCGTCTTCTCCTCCATCGGCTTCAACGACCTGGAGGTCGCCGTGAACGGACGTTCCGTGATCGATGCGGCCATGTCGCCGAACGCCGAGTCCCTGGACGAGACGATCGTCGTCGCCTATGGTACGGCGAAGAAAGGTACGTTCACCGGTGCAGCCTCCGTCGTGAAACAGGAGGCCATCAAGGATGTGCCGACCGTGTCGTTCGAGCAGGCGCTCAACGGCAAGGTGGCGGGCATGCAGGTCACCAGCAGTTCCGGCCAGGCCGGTTCCGCCTCGCAGATCCGCATCCGTGGTATCGGCTCCATGAACGCATCCAACGAGCCGCTCTATGTCATCGACGGCGTGCCGGCACAATCTGGTGACGCCGGACAGATGAGTGACTACATCTATTCGACCAACAACGTGATGAACTCCCTCAACCCGAGCGATATCGAGTCCATCACGGTGCTGAAGGACGCCGCGGCTTCCGCCCTCTACGGTTCACGTGCCGCAAACGGTGTCATCCTGATCACGACGAAACGCGGCAAGGAAGGCCGTCCGACAGTCAGCTTCAAGGCTTCTGTGGGTATCACCCCCGACTGGGCCGTGAAGAACTTCGAGCCCGCTTCCGTATATGACAACGTCAACGCCCTGTATACGATTTTCCACGATGCGGACACCCGCGTGGAAGGCTATTCTGACGCCGATGCCTCGGCAGACGCCATCAGCATGCTGAACAGCCGCTGGCGCCGTTTCGGTTATGAACTCTCCGCAACGGGCACCGGCGCCTACGATCCGGTGAAGATCGACACCCGCAACGACGGTGTCATCACCCGCCGCGACGCGAACGGCAACATCCAGTTCTTCGACTGGGCGAAGGCCTACTTCCGCACGGCCGTGTACCAGACCTACGACCTGAGCGTGAGCGGCGGTACGCAGAACAGCAACTATTACGCATCCTTCGCCTACACCAAGGACCAGGGCCGCGTTTACATCAACGGCTTCGACCGTCTTGCCGGCCGCGTGAACCTCAACCAGAAGGTAGGCAAGCACTTCGAGCTGACTTCCAACGTGGCGGTCGCCCATACCGACCGCACGGGCTTCAACGATACCATCAACAACAGTGACAACTACTTCATGCAGTCGGTCAACCTGTTGTGGCCTCTCTACTGGCCTGACAACTACAAAGACGGTTCTCCCTGGACCTCCCGTTACCAGAGCTACGGTTACAACCTGCTCTACTACAACAACCTCTGGGAAAACCAGTCGCGAAGCCTGAAGCTCTCCGTCAACGAGACGGCCACCGTCAAGTTCACCGACTGGCTGAACCTGCGCGAAGTCTTCTCCTACGACGACACCCGCTACCGCGACCACCTGTACTATAGCCCTGAGCACTACAGCGGCGCTGCTGACAACGGCCGTGTCAACGAGATGACGACCATCTACCAGAAGATCGTCTCGTCCACCACGCTCAACTTCAACAAGACCTTCGGTGACCACAGCCTTGCCGCCCTGGTCGGCTTCGAGGCCGAGAAGAACGTCACGGACTTCCACCGTTCCACCGGTAAGGACCTGCCTGTGAGCGCCCTCCATACCGTGGCGACCGCCGGTTCACTCGACGCGAACGGTTACAGCTGGGGCAACTCCATGATGTCCATCCTCTCCCGTCTGGAATACAACTATGCCGGCAAGTACTACGCATCGGCTTCCTACCGTCGTGACGGTTCCTCCCGCCTGGGTCCCAACACCCGCTGGGGTAACTTCTGGTCGGTGGCCGGTTCCTGGCGTATCAGCGAGGAAAGCTTCATGCAGAACCAGGACGTGGTCAACAACCTGCGTCTCCGTGCTTCCTACGGTGTCAACGGTACACTGCCTTCCAGCAACTACGGCTGGCGCTCACTGGCCGGCTATAGCTACCAGTACATGTACTCTCCGGGCGGCGCGCTGATCAATGCAGCTGACGACAACCTCTCCTGGGAGACCAGCTACACCTACAACCTCGCCCTCGAGTTCGGCCTGTTCGACAGCCGCCTGACCGGTAGCGTCGAATACTTCAACCGCGACTCCAAGAACCTGCTGCAGGACGTGCCCATCTCCACGATCACGGGCTTCGGTTCCACGCTGCAGAATATCGGTGAGATCAACAACCACGGCTTCGAGGTGGAGCTGGCAGGTGACATCATCCGCACCAGCAAGTTCCGTTGGAGCGCCGGCATCAACGCTTCGTTCATCCGCTCCAAGGTGACCAAGCTGTACGACAACGCCGACATCATCTGGTACGACCCGACGGGCGGCGACGACAACACGCAGTTCCTCTATCGCGTGGGTGAATCGACCCTGGCCGTCTACGGCCGCGAATGGGCAGGCACCAACCCCGAGAACGGTGACAACCTCTGGTATTCGAACAACGAAAACTGCGACATGAAGCTCAACGGCCGCAACGTGGTGCTCGACTTTAACGACAGCGACGAGGTGATCCTGGGCGACGCCAACCCGTTCGCCTTCGGCGGCATCAACACCGACCTCGAGTGGAACGGCCTGACCTTCGGAATGAACTTCGTCTACAAGCTGGGCGGCACGATCTACGACGGCGCCGTCTATCGTCTGGCTGATGACGGTTACTTCTGGAACCGTATCCGCGGCAAGCAGTACCTGGCCAATGTCTGGACGCCGAGCGACCATTCCGGTATCTACCCGCAGCTCCGCGGCTGCGACCTCGAGGATGCCATGGAATACAGCTCCCGCTGGCTGCACGACGGCACCTTCATCCGCCTGAAGACCCTCTCGCTGGGCTACAATCTCCCGCTCAACGTCATCAAGAAGATCGGCCTGTCCAAGGCACGTGTCTACTTCAACGGCAACAACCTGCTGACCTTCTCCAAGTACAAATGGGCCGATCCTGAAGTCAACGCCTACGGAACGAGAGCCTTCGAGACTCCGCTTGGAAAGACCTACACATTCGGTATCGAACTCAGCTTCTAGGACCCTCAAAAACAAAGAGATATGAAAAAGATTACCAACATATTGCTTTCCCTGGCCTGTGTTCTGATGTTCGCCTCCTGCGAGGGTTTCCTCGACATGGCTCCGACCAACCAGGCTGACTCGTCGACCTGCCTGACCAGCGAGCACGACGCGCAGGTCATGCTGAACGGCCTGATCTACAAGATGGGCTCCTCCAGCTACTACGGGCGCAACTTCATGCTTTACGGTGACGCTAAGGGCGGTGACATCACCATCTATACCGGCGGCAACCCGGGCGATGCGCTCTACTACTTCAACCACTCGGCGTCCAGCGGCTCCTATTCGGGCTTCTGGTCCACGGGTTACAACTGCCTGCTGCAGGCCAACAACATCATCAACAACATCAAGGCTCTGCAGGAAGAAGGCACGGACGAGGACTTTGATGAAATCCTCGGCCAGGCCCTGACCATCCGCGCCCTGATACACTTCGACCTCGTCCGCCTCTATGGCAAGCCCTACAACATGGACAAGGGCAGCGACGGCATCGCGGTGGTCACCTCGCAGGTCGCCGCCTCTGCCAAGCTGCTCCGCGACCCGGTGGAGAAAGCCTATACGCAGATCGTGACCGACCTGATCGAGGCAGCCCCGATGTTGTCGAAGAAGGTGAACCGCGGTTACTTCAACTACTATGCGAACCAGATGCTGCTCGGCAAGGTCTACCAGTACATGGACAACCAGAGTTCCGCGCTCACCTGCTTCGAGAACGTAATCAACAGCGGCAAGTACGCGCTCTATACGCCCGACAACTGGGTGGATTCCTGGAGCCACGAGTTCGGCAGCGAGTCCATCCTCGAGATTGCCATCTACCCGAGCGAGGGTGACCTCGGCACGGGTTCCCTGGGCTGCTACTACATGCGCAAGGGCCACATCAACGCAGCCAACGGCAACTTCAACGCCAGCAAGTACTGGATGGACATCATGGGCGCCAACGACGTCCGCTGGGGCATCATGGACTATGGCCACTACTATGGCGATACCAGCCAGGACCAGCGCATCCAGGACCGTGCCGCCTATGGCAAGGACTGGTGCTACAAGTATTCGGGCAGCACCAAGCTGGCTGGCGACAAGGGTTCCTCGAACTACACCGCCGTCAATATCAAGGTGTACCGTCTCTCCGAGGCCTATCTGCTTGCAGCGGAAGCCAGCCTGTCCACGGGCGACAGGGCCAAGGCGGCTGAATACCTGAACGCCATCGCACGCCGCGACCGGGATTACACGCCCTGGACCTCCGGCACCGTGACGGCCGACGCCATCTACAACGAGTACCGCCGCGAGTTCCTCTGCGAGGGCAAGCTGTTCTTCGAGGCCTGCCGTCTGAACAAGACCATCACCTTCGAGGACAACGCCTACTACGGCTCTACCGTCTCGACCCGTCGTGGCACGACCATCGACCGCAACAACAACCTCTGCCGTCTTCCGATCTCCATCGACGAGATCCACACGAATCCCGAAATCCAGCAGAATCCCGGCTACTCCGGAACGGAATAACGCATGAAGACATTCCCTACGCCCATGGGCGATCTTCGGGTCGAAGTCCTCGGACACGCCTCTGTACGCTTCGACATAGATGGCAAGACCATCTATGTCGACCCGTACGGCGAGGTCCACAACTATAAGGGCGACACGCACGCCGACCTGATCCTGGTCACCCACAACCACTACGATCACTACGACCCCAAGGCGTACAAGGAGATCGAGACGCCGCTGACCACGTACATCGTGAGCCAGAACGTCGGCCGGGTGGACAATCGCTACACTGTGCTGGCCAACGACGAGATCTGCTCCTGGAAAGGCATCAGCATCTGCGCCGTCGAGGCCTACAACGTGAACCGGCGCAACCCGCAGGGCGAGCTTTTCCATCCGCGCGGGGTAGGCAACGGCTACGTGCTCGACTTCGAGGGCTTCAAGGTCTATCTGGCCGGCGACACCGAGCCGATCCCCGAGATGCAGGACCTGCCGAAGATCGACCTGGCCTTCCTGCCGAAGAACCTGCCCTACACGATGACCGACGAGGAATTCGTCAAGGCGGCGAACCTCATCAAGCCGAAGTACCTCTACTGCTATCACTATTTCGAGATCGACGTCCCGAAACTTCGCGCTTCCCTCGATCCCGCGATAGAGCTGCTGAATTAGCTGATGGAGTAAAATTCGCTGACTAACAGTCAATTATGTAAAATCGCCCCTCTTCCAAGAAGAGGGGCGATTTCTTGTAATATGCTGGAAATCAAAAGATTAACCTCCAGCCTTCGTTATTCGATGAAGCCGACGATCTGGCCCTTGACGACCTTCTCGCCCTGCTTGGCGTTGATCGAGACGATGCGGCCGCTCTTGAGGGCCTTGCATTCCTCGAGGCCGTAGTAGGCCTGGACCCAGCAGGCGGGCTTGCCTTCCTCGATCTTCGTGC
>JAEETO010000110.1 GCA_016290385.1 Bacteroidales bacterium
GAAGGCAACATTATCCAGTACTACCACACGCCACGTGACAACTTCCAGAACACCCGCGACAGCAACTTCGACCGCCTGTTCCACCTGATCACGGAGTTTGTGAAGTAAGTTATTGATTTACAACAAATTGCAAAACCATTAAGATTTCCCAGTCTAAGGATTCCAAAACTCGCTGTCAATCAGGCCCTTATAAAAACCGCCCCTAAGATTTTTCCGGGGCGGTTTTTTGCAGATATGCTGTCTTTTTTCGAAATTTGCTGAGGATTAGATTTGTTTTATGGGTTCCGGCAAAGATGCATAACTTACATAAATTATTTATTCCCTTTTTTCTTCTGGCTTTTCTCCCGGAAGTATCTTTAGCGCAAACACATCCCGTAGGCACAATCAGGGACACGCCCCCTAAACAGTCCGGCAGGGTGGAAGCACCGCGGTTCCGTCATAAAACAAAACAAGTTGAGCCCCTCACGCGCATTCAGATTGACGAGGAAACATCGCTTCTTTGCAACACGGAAGGGACTTTCTTCTATATGGGCAATATCGGGCAATTGAAGAACGGCAATTGTTTCCCTTCCGGAGAAGGAATCTGTCAAATCGGCGGCGAGTACTGCCTCTGCCCCTGGAAACGCGGTTTCCGCCACGGAAAAGGGATCATTCGCCTGATTGACGGCAACTACGTCAAGGCCTCCTGGCGTTGGGGTCGCCAACAGTCCGTCTCCGACACCGTCCCCACCGACGCCGAAATCGAAGAACTGGAGCAACGCATCAAACGCTTCGAACTCCTGTTCGGACTGATCGGACACTAATTCTGCTGTAATTCTTTCGCACCATGAAACGCTGGACCTTTCTTTTCGTCGCCTTTTTCCTGATGGCCGCTCCCGAACTGTCAGGACAGAATCTTGTGGAAGACAAGTTTGCGGCCTGGTCGCAGTTGCTGTCGCCAGAGAAACTGTATCTGCACACGGACCGGGAGGTTTATAACATTGGCGATACCATCTGGTTCAGGGGATACCTGCAGAATGCCTCTGCGCTGGCGGCGAATGCGCCCTGCAATTATCTTTATGTGGAACTCATTGCGGGTAAATATGAGAAGAATCTCAAAAACGAACGGGAGGAACGGGTCCGGATGCGGCAGCGCGTGAAGGTCAAGCGCGATGGGAACGGTGAGTTTACGGGCTATCTGCCTTTGACGGAAGACCTGAACACAGGCATCGCTACGCTGCGGGCCTACTCGTACTGGATGCTCAATTTCAGCCCCGAATATCTTTTTGCCAAGAATATCGAACTGCGCAACCCGATGAAAGACCATTTCGTGGCCGACCTGATGGCAGTGGAATATGCCGACCAGCTGACCTACGATGAACTGGGCGTCCGCAATCCCTTCCGCAAGGAACTGCTCCGGCGAGGAAAGAGCGAAACCAAGGTTGATTTGCAGTTCCTGCCCGAGAGCGGCCGCTATCTTCCGGGGCGTCGCAGTGTGATCGGCGTCAAGGCCGTGAACGGCGAAGGTCTGGGGGTCAAGGTTAAAGGCGAAGTCTTCGCCGACGGAGCGAAGGTCGCAACCTTTCAGACGAACGAACTGGGGATGGGTAAATTCACCCTGACCGTTCCGGCCGTGACGAAGAAACTGCGGGCGGTGGCCGAGACGGCCGTCGAACAGTTTCAGTTCGAAGCCTCCGTGCCGCTTCCTGAAGCCAAGGGCGTGGTGATTGGCGTTCAACCTTCAGAAACGGGCATCTCGATTGCCGTGGCCGATGCGGGGCTGACGCTTTCGGCCGAGACCTTTCTCGTGGTTTACAACGACAGCCAGATCGTCCTCAAGTCGCCTTATGCGGAATGTCGTGCCGGCAAGCGGGTC
The DNA here is from genome assembly GCA_016290385.1 of Bacteroidales bacterium. Lineage (GTDB taxonomy): Bacteria > Bacteroidota > Bacteroidia > Bacteroidales > UBA932 > Cacconaster. Next base: position 1,856 of record JAEETO010000110.1, read on the forward strand.
GGGTACGGCGAGCTCTCGCCCGGCATCAACCACGTGGCCGTGGTGGACGAGGCCGGCCGGGTTTATGCCAATCGCCCTTTTTTTGTGTTTCCCGACGGCGCCGTCCAGGGGCGCGTGAGTTTCGACAAGCCGAAGTATGGCAAACGGGAGAAGGCCGCAGCCACGGTCCGGTTGACCGACGGAAGCGGACGGCCCGTCAACGGCAACTTCTCGCTGGCCGTCACCGACGACAGCTATGCGCCGAACAGCGGGAAAGGCCACAACATCGAAAGCTGGCTGTTGCTGGGCAGCGAACTGAAAGGCCTCGTGGAGAATCCCAGGCACTATTTCGACCCGTCGGTCAGCCTGCAGCAACGCCGCACCGACGTCGACGTACTGCTCCTCACACAGGGTTGGACCTATTATGAACTGGAAAAGATCTTGACCAAAAAGACGCGGCGGCCCCGCTTCGGCAAGGAATACACCCAGTCGCTCAGCGGCTACGTGAACGCCTTGTTCGGCAAGGCGAAGAAATCGACGCTTTGCTTCGTGGCCCCCAGCATCAACTTCTCGATGATCGCCGATCTCGACTCCACGGCTTACTTCGCCCTGAACAATCTCGACTTCCCCGACAACACGCAGTTCCTGGTAGGTGCCCAGCGCGACGGAAAACTCTTCAAGAGCTGGTACACGCCCATACTCAATCCTGAGTATTTCGCGGCGGAATGCGCCTACCCGAATTACCTGAAAGCGGCCGGCTACAGCGATGACTACGGCGACTACGCCCGCCAGAGCTACTACACGACCGACGGAACGCTCGCCTATACGCTGGCTCCCGCCCGCATCACGGCACCACGCCCCCATCTTTCGCCCTATCCCAATGACACCTTCAAGCCGCATCAGGTCCGTGAAGAGAAAGATTTGATGCCGTTTGCCGACGATCCTGTGGTGGCCTACATAGCCAACACCTGCCCCGGAGTACATTACGAAGGGAACGCGCTGGTCGGTCCGCCGTCCCGGATGGGATCACGGATGAATATGAACAAAACTTTTGTTCCGATCAACATTTACCTCAACGGCTTTCAGGTATCGCAGCAGGACATCGAGGGCTTGATGGTTTCCGACATCGACTGTCTGGTCTATATCGACGGAATGGATGCCACCAAATACGATACCGCCTTCACGTCGCTCGACTACGCCGTGCGGCGTTCGCCGCCGGTCGTACTGATCTCCAGCCGCTTCACGGTAAAGCTCGCGTCCAATGTCACGGCCGACCGGCCGCTGGGCTGGCAGAAACCCGCCAAGTTCTATGCTCCGAAATACGAATCGGCTGCTTCGAAGAAGCGCTTCGAGCCGATGCGTGCCACACTACATTGGGAGCCCAACCTCAGCGTCGAGAACGGGGAAGCCCGTTTCGAGTTCTACACTTCCGACCACCAAGTGCCTTACCGGATCATTCTGGAAGGCCTGACCGGCGATCTGAAACCCGTGTTCGTAGAAACCACTTTGTAGCGTCTCCCTATGCGTAAGGCCTTGCTTCTACTCTTGCTTGTCTGCCTGCTTCCTTCCTGCCGGGGCGGGCGAGAAAGCGCGGCCCGACGCGTCAGCGAAGCGTTCGCGGAGGGAGAAGCGGCTGCGGCCGAAGGGCGCTTCGACGCCGCCGTCATCGCCTTTACCCAGGCGATGGAATCGGCCGAACGGCTAGGAGAGGAAGCGCAACTGGCAAAGTGCCTTTATGCTTTGGGCGAGACTTACAATCGTGCCTATTTCTATGACGAAGGTTTTGTGTATGCCGACAGCGCCTGGCGGATGAGCCTGCACGCCAACAGGCCGACGCTGGCCGATTCGGCCTTGTACCAGATGGCGCTCAGCCAGATCGGCCTGGAAGAGTACGCCGAAGCCACCCGCCTGTTCGACCGGCTGCTGGAAGAGGAGCGTCTGCCAGCCGGACTCGCGTCCCACACCACGGCCGGAAAGGCTTTTCTGGCCGTGGAAGCCGACAACGATCCGGAAATGGCCCGCCGGCTCTTCGAGCAAGCTTTGGAGCACGACGATGCCTTCGACGATTATGAATATTGGGCTGCCTATGCCTACTGCCTGGCCGTAACTGGCGCCCCGGAACAGGCCGCTGCGGTCTTCCGCGATCTGGAGCAGGCCGGCTATGCCGAGAGCTATGCCTATCAGAAATGGCGGAGTAGGACATACGCCCTGCAGGGCGACTGGATGTCGGCCTACCAGGGCATGAACCGGGCCGCGGAGCGGCAGCGCAGCGCCACTTCGCGCATCATCCGGCAAGCCTCCTTCAAGGCCCAGCGTGATTATCTGGCCCTGGAGAACCGGCAGGAACGGATCGAGGCGCATAACCGGACGCTCATCCTCATCCTGCTCAGTTCCCTGTTGTTGATTGTGCTGCTGCTGGCCATCCTCTTTTTCCGGTCGCGCGACCGGAAAAGCCGGGAAGAACGGTCAGCGCTGTTGGACTGGGGCGCATCGATGGAAAGCCAGCGCGACAACCTGACACTCTCGCAGGCAAAACTGCGGTCTGACTATGCCCGGATCTATCAGTCCTACTTCCAACAGATCGGCCGCATCAACGAGATCGTGGACGAAGCGCCCGAAAAGGAGACGGGCATCTACTACCAGCTCAAGAGCCTGATCAAGGACATCCGGCTCGACAAACAGGGCCAGCGCCAGTTCGAGGCGATGATCGACCGCGACCTGAACGATATTATGCAGCATTTCCGGGAAGACTTCCCCACCTACCACGAAGACACCTACCGCTTCATCAGCTACGTCTTCGCCGGCTTCGACGCCACGACCATCCGCCTGCTCACCGGAATGGCCTCCGACGCCGGCGTCCACACCAAAAAGAGCACCGTCAAGAAAGCCATCCTGGCATCCGATTCGCAACATAAAGACCAATATCTGCTATTCCTATGATTGCCGTCAGCCCCAAACGATTGTTCCTGTTGATGCTGGTTGTGCTGCTGCCGGTGCAGGCAGCGGCGCAGGCCCAGAGGACGGCGAATGATGCCATCAATATGTCCGTTTCACGAACTCGTGGAGGCAGTCCCCGAGTTTTCGGTGCCCTGAAGCAAACGGGGCAGGACAACAATAAGAATGCGCAGGACAAGCCGCTCAACCATCTCTATGTCGACCCGCAAACAACGCTCCTCCTCGACAACGATGGCGTCTTCCTCTACCTGGGCAATGTCGGCAAACTGAAAAACGGCAACCAATTCCCCCACGGCACCGGCATCAGCCGGACGGTCGTCCAGGATCCCGAAACCTACGAGACCTCCTATGAGTATTGCCTCGGCTCCTGGAAACGCGGCTTCCGCCACGGCAAATCTCTCGTGAAACGCCCCGACGGCACCTACTGCAAAACCACCTGGCGCTGGGACAACCTCAAATCCGTATCGGAAGAATCCCCGTCGGCCGAAGAAATCGACCAGCTCGAAAAAGCCATTGCCCGTCTGGAAAAAATCATGTCCCTGCTCTGACGGCCCGACCCGGCCTTCTCACGACGCCCCCCGTAACCCAAAATCGCAGAGCGCGGCTACCCTTTTCCCAACCCCTTCTGCGGCCAAATCAGACGCTCCGTGAGGCCAAATTGCCTCACAAAGCGCGGCAACCCCTCCCACAGGCCTCTCCGTCGGTGCTCCCCGCGCTCCGCGAATTTCGGGTTGCACGATACGGGCCTCCGATGAGATGCTAGGGTAGGTCTCGGGGGATTCATCAGACCTACCCCAAAAGGGGGCGGGACCTACCCCGTTTAGGGACTGGCGGTGCCGTGAATGTCAGGGAATGGCAGTGCCGTGGAATTCGGTGGCGTGGGTGACAGCGGCCAAGGCAGCGAGATTGTCGGGTTTGACGCCGCAGCCGGGCATCACGATGAGGCGGCAGCCGGCGCGACGGACGAGGAGGGCGAGGACGCCACGGCCGTCCCAGGCGTTCGGGGCCTGGCCGGAAGTGAGCAGGCGGGTGCAGCCGAGGGCGATGATCTGATCGAGGGCGATGTACGGGTCGGCCGTGCAGACGTCATAAGCGCGGTGGAAAGTCACCGGCAGCGGGCCGGCGGCGGCGATGAGCCGGCGCATGGCCGCCCGGTCGATGGCGCCTTCCGGTGTCAGCGCCCCCACGACAATTCCCGCCACTCCGACCGTCTTGCAGAACTCGATATCCGCAATCATCTGGTCAATCTCGGCTTTATCATAAACGAAATCCGCCGCC
>JAEETO010000111.1 GCA_016290385.1 Bacteroidales bacterium
CAGGGTGAAGCCGAAGCTGGCCAGCACGAGCAGGATGCTCAGCAGTGCGCCTTTCAGGCGGCGTTTTTCGCCCTTGTTCCAGCGTTTTTCTCCTGCGGCAATCAACTTGCCGAAGCCCACGACGGGGTGGGGCAGCCAGGTGGGATCGCCCAGCAGCAGGTCAAGGACCCATCCGGCCAGCAGTGAAAAGGCACGGCTCATCGGTGTTCCTCCGGATATTGTTGGACAGCCGCCGTCAGCAGGTCGTTTTCTTCGGACGTCTGGGCAGCGATGCGGAAATGTCCGGCATCCAGGCCTTCGAAATTGGATGCGTCACGGATAAGGATGCCGTGCTTCTTGGCCAGCCATCGCTTGAGGTCGGCGGCGCGGCCTTTCTGCAGGTGGCAGAGGAAGAAATGGGTCTGCGTCGGTTCGGCCGTCAGGCCGGGGATTGCGTTGAGTGCCTTGCGAAGCCGTTGTGTTTCAGCAAGCAGGGCCTCCAAGTCGATGGGGCCGGTTTCGGGATGCTCACACAGGTACAGGCCCGCCTCGATGGCCAGGGCATTGACGCTCCAGGGCATTCGGACGGCGCGGATGCGTTCGATCAGCGTCGGGTTTGCAGTGACATATCCAAGCCGCAGGCCGGGCAGGGCGTAACGTTTGGTCATCGAATGCAATTGGATGACATTGGGATAGCGGACGGCTTCTGCCGCAGTCAGGAGTTCTTCCTTCGTGAAGAATCCATAGGACTGATCGATGACGAACATCGTCTCCGGATTCTCTTCGATTGCTTTTACCAGTTGCTCTTTCGGAATGACTCCGCCTGTCGGGTTGTTCGGATTGCACAACCACAATACGTCATGCAGGACTTGATCCGGCATCTCGCTCCGTTTGGCGGGCTTTTCCAGAGGCGTGTAGTGAGCATATAAGCGGCACGCATCTGCATATTCGCTGAAGGTCGGCGCAAGAATCGTCGAATGACGGTCCTGAAACGCGTGGGCGGTCAGATAGATGGCCTCGGTGGCACCATTCGTGACGCAGACGGATGCGGCATGGATGCCCAGTCGTCCGGCCAGTGCCCGTTCAAGGGTATAAGGCTCCGGCTCGGGATAATGGCCGACGCTGTCGAGCCGCTGGCGCAGATGCTCTTTCAAAGGTTCCATGTCTACATGGCTGTAGACGTTGGAACTGAAATTCGCCACCATCGGACGTTCAAAATGATAGGCATCGTCGCCGTGTCCCTTGATCATTGCTTGGAAAATACCTTACAAAAATAGCAAAAAACAGCCCGGTTTCAAAGTAACATTTGATCAAGGCTTTCATTTTCAACGGAAAAACCTAAATTTGCGCCTTGATTAATGAATATGAGGCAACATGATGAAGTACGAAGATATTGATATCAGCGCCTGGACCAAAGTGGGCGAAGGTGGAAACGGCTCTGTTTACACCAATCCCGACGAACCGGATATTCTCCTGAAAGTAAGCAATCATACGCTTTCTGAAGGATCATTGGAAGTTATATCCAAAGAATTCTACACATCGAAGGCCATCTTCGAGCTGGGCGTTCCCACGCCCCGGATGTTTGGAATTGTGCGCGTGGGGGAGGATTATGGCATTAAATGCCAGCAGATTGAAGGGAAGAAATCTCTTTCAAGGATGAGTGGCGAGGATCCCGATGCCATTGACAGCTATGCCGCCCGTATGGCCCAGCTGGCCAAACAGCTGCACAGTACCCCGGCTACTGGTTCGGAGTGGATTCCGTCCATGAAGACGCTGATGTTGGAAGTGCTTGATAAAACTGTGATGATCAGCGGGAAAACGCTCCAGCGCGTGCGTGCCTTCGTGGAAGGGCTGGAGGATGCTTCCACTTTGTTGCATGGTGATTTCACTTTCAGCAATCTCATTCTGGCTGATGACAAGCCTTATTGGATAGACCTGGGCCGTGCAACGCACGGGCTTCCCCTGTTTGATCTGGGTCATTTCTACCTGTTCTGCAATATCTTCTCGAAGAGGAAACGCGTGCAGGATATCGCCCATATGACTGGAGAGCAGATGGTCCGTTTCTGGAACAGCTTTGCTCTCGCATACAATGGGCCTGAAGGTCTGGATGCATTCAAGAACCAGTGCAAGCGCTTCGCCGGCCTGGACGTGCTTCTGCTGGGGCACATCCAGCATCTGACCTTCTCCGAGCGCTTTTTCCTGGGGCAGTTGGCCAAAGCACTGACGAAATGAATTACTCACAGCAATTCCTTCCGGTCCGTGGCATCGTCAATGCCCGGGATTTGGGCGGCTATGTCGTCAAGGACGGGATGGTAGTGAAAGACCGGATGCTCATCCGGACGGCCCACCTGGCCGGTGCTACGGATGAGGACCTGCAGTTTTTGTCGGGGATTCCGGTGACAAAGATCATCGATTTCCGGATGGAGACGGAGAAGCAGGGGACGGTCGACCGGATGATTCCTTGCGCTGAGTATGTCGCCCTTCCCGTTGATGGCAGCGGCAACGCTGCGGCCGAGATGACGGAAGAAGAGAAAAAGAAGTTCACGGGCCAGAAAAAGTTTGAAATAAAGCAATTCGTCGTCTTTGCTGCCTTCAACGAGAAGGCGCAGAAAATTGCCTTGGGAATGTATCCGACGCTTCTTTTCAATCCGGAGTGCCAGCGGCAGTTCGCCCGGTTCTTCCGTCAAGTCCTGGATACAGAAAATGGCGCCGTCCTTTACCACTGCTCACAGGGAAAGGACCGTACCGGCATCGCCTCGTGTCTGTTACTGGCGGCGCTGGGCGCGGACAAGGAGACCATCGTGGCCGATTTCGACGCCACCAACAAAGTCTATGAGCGGGACGTGAAGAAATATTGCCGCCGGGTCAGGCTCCTGGGTGGCAAGGAAGATGAAATCGCAGTAGTTAAATCCATACTGGGTTGCAACACAGAGATTTTCGTCAAGACGCTCGACCGGATTGACAGAGAGTACGGCTCGATGGAAGCCTATCTGAAAGGCCCCATGGGCCTCACGGACGAAGACATCCTTATTCTTAGGCAGCGCTATCTGGAAAGGATGCCGTAGAGTTGCGGCACGTCTACATGTTTCCGGACGTGGCCGGCCAGACGGTTGTATTGCTCCTCCTTGAAAGCATGATAGTCGAAGGTCGAGGCCGCTTCCGCCAGCTTGCCGGCATGGGGCGCCAGCAGGCGGTCGATGAAGGCCGGATTGTCGAGGATGCCGTGGATGTAGGTACCCATGCATTTCCCGTCTGCGATGCAGCCGTCTTCCTGACCGTCTTCGAGCCGGTTCAGCGGAGCGAAAGTACTGCCTTCCACAGGCAGCGTCCTGCCCATGTGAATCTCGTAGCCTTCCATCGTTCCGCCTCCGTCAGCCAGCGTGAAACGCACCTGGCGGGTCACTTTCCTGCCCAGCATCTCGGTGGTCATGGGCAGCAGGCCCAGGCCGGGCATGGCTTCGATGTCGCCTTCCACATGCTGCGGATCGCGGATTTGGACCCCCATCATCTGGTATCCGCCGCAGATGCCCAGCACAGACGCGCCTTCGCGCCGGGCACGCAGGATGGCCTGCGCTACACCGTTGCGGCGCAGCTCGTAAAGGTCGTCGAGGGTGCTCTTGCTGCCCGGCAGAATAACGATGTCGGCCTTGGCGATTTCATCGACGTTGTTGCTGTAGAACAGATGCACCCTTGGGTCGCGCTCCAGGGCGTTGAAGTCCGTGAAGTTGCTGATGTGACGCAGCAATGCAACGGCCACGTTGATTTTTCCCCGTTGGGCCGCGGCGCTCTTGGCGGCCAGCGCCACGGAATCTTCTTCTTCGATGTGGATGTCGTGGTAGTAGGGGACGACGCCCAGCACGGGAATGCCGCAGAGCTCCTCCAACATCTTGCGCCCTTCTTCGAAGAGCCGCAGGTCGCCCCTGAACTTATTGATGAGGATGCCTTTGACGTATTTCCGCTCTTCGGGCCGCAGCAGCATGATCGAGCCGTAGACGCTGGCGAAGACGCCGCCGCGGTCGATGTCGCCGACCAGGATGATGTCGGCGCCGGCGTGCATGGCCATCGGCACGTTGACCAGGTCGCTGTCGCGGAGGTTGATCTCGGCGAGGCTGCCGGCGCCCTCCATGACGATGGGGTTGTGTCGGGCAGCCAGCCTGTCGTAGGCGGCATAGACGGCTTCGCGAAGTTCGGCGCGGCCTTCCTTCCGGAAATAGTCATAGGCGTCGCGATTGCCGATGGGCCTGCCGTTCAGCACGACCTGCGAGGTATGGTCGCTCTGGGGCTTGAGCAGCAAGGGATTCATATCGGTATGGCAGGGGACGCCGGCGGCTTCGGCCTGGACGGCCTGCGCCCGGCCGATTTCCAGCCCTTCGGGCGTAGCGAAAGAGTTCAGCGCCATGTTCTGGGCCTTGAACGGTGCGGGGTTATAACCGTCCTGCCGGAAGATGCGGCAGAAGGCCGTGGCAAGGATGCTTTTGCCTACGTCGCTGCCGGTTCCGGCAAACATGATGGGATGGAGTCGCTCCTTCATTTTTGGTTCTTGTAGGCGAAGGCTTTCCATTGTTCTTCGGGCCAGTCCTGCCGGGCGAGTTCGTGTCGGGCCATGACGAAGAGGAGGTCTGAAAGGCGGTTGATATACTGAAGAATCTCTTCTGGAACGGGGTCCTGACGGTGCAGGGTCCAGAGGTGGCGTTCGGCGCGGCGGCAGGTGGCGCGGGCCAGCTGGAGCTGGGCGGCGAGCGGGGTGCCGCCGGGCAACAGGAAATGGAGGCCGGGGCCGGCCTCTTCGGTCAGTCGGTCCATTGTCGTTTCGCAGTCGGTGACGAGGTTTTCTGGCAGTGGATTGGGATTCTTCTCTCTGTCGGCCGACAGTGTCGCCACCTGGCTCATGACGGTCATCAGGTTCTTCTGTATCGTATGCAGGATTTCGTCAAATAGCGCTCGCTCCGTGGCTCCGGTATCCGTCTCGCTCGCTTTGCGGCTCTGTTTTTCGTCCCGCTCGCGAAAAAAAGCTCGCGGCTCCGAAAAACACCCGCCGCTACGCTCGCTCAGCATAGAACGAATGACGCCGAGCTGGCAGTTGAGTTCGTCGAGATCCCCGTTGGCTTCAATGCGGATATCGTCTTTCGGGACGCGGGTGCCGCCGTGGATGCCTGTCGTTCCCTGGTCTCCGGTTCGTGTGTAGATGCGATGGGCCATAAATACAAAGATAAGAAAAATAACGCTATTCTTTTCCAGCGGCATACGCCTCTTTCTTCTTCATGATGTCCACAGGGGCCTGTTGCAGGGAGTGGTGGATGTGTTTGATGTAGATGTCCTGGATTTCAGGGATTTCGCCAAGGCCTTCCAGACAGCAGCCCACCTGCAGGCCTTCGGCTTCCAGCGCTTGTTTCCAATCGACGGCGATGTCGTTGGCGGCGTGGTCGCCGGCCACGAAGAGAAGCGGAACGAGCGTGACGCGGCGGGCCCTGGCGGCCTTGAGCTGCGCGAGCAGCGTCTCAAAGGTCGGATAACCTTCGAGTGTGGCGACATGGAAGAGGGGATGGCCCTGTGCCCGCAGCATGTAGTCCAACTGGCTGTAGGTGGCCGTGGCGGGGGTATAGGTGCCGTGACCGACCACTACGACGTGGGCTTTCTGCTTCGCGTCCGCTTTGTCTGCATGGCGTGCGGAGAGGATGTCCACCACCCGCTGGCAGTCTGCTAGGTCATAGAGCAGGGGAGCGCCGACGCGGATGTCCTGGAAGAAGCCCGCCACGCTGGCTGCGTCGCGGCGCAGCGATTCCATTTCGGCACCTTCCAGCAGGGTGGTCGTCTGGACGATGACGCGGGGGAAGCCTTCGGCACGCAGGGAGAGCAGCGCTTCGAGCGGAGGCTGCTTGTCGAGGCCGCGGGCTTTCAGGATGCGAATCACGATGCGCGAGGTATATGCCTCCCGCAGCGTCAGCTCCGGAAAAGCTTCCGCCGCTTTGGCGTTGATGGCGTCGATGGTCTTGGACCGGGTGTCGTCGTAGGTGGTGCCGAAATGCACCAGC
>JAEETO010000021.1 GCA_016290385.1 Bacteroidales bacterium
CTACGACGGATTCGTCTCTGGTCTCCAACAGTTCCCGGAGGCCTCCGTCATCGAGCGTCTTCCGCTCCCTTAATATATCTACAAGCTGGCTCAATGCAGTCCAATTATCATACAAAGATAATGAACTTCTATTGGAATAGTGTCGGCCCGGCACGAAAAAAGCCGCTGCAACGCAGCGGCTTTTTTCGTGCTCCCTCAGGGGCTCGAACCCTGGACCCCAACATTAAGAGTGTCGTGCTCTACCAACTGAGCTAAGGAAGCATGTCCCTTTGTTTTGGGACTGCAAATGTATGAAGTTTTTTCCGACTGGCAAAATATTTTTAACGAATATCTCACCATTTTTTATTAGTTTTGGAAAAAATAGCGCGTATCTATGAAATATTGGTGTCTTCTGTGGCTGGCCTTCTTTTCCGTGCTGACGGTGAAGGCCCAATCTTATGAATATGGAAAACTGCGTTGCTCTGACGGCGATACCCTCCTTTACCGTTACCTTACCCCGGAAAAGACGGAAGATATCGAGCGATATCCGCTTGTCCTGTATCTGCATACGTCCGGCGAGCGCGGCAGCGACAACGAGAAGACCATCTTCGGTGCCCAGATGTTCCTCAATCCTTGCAATCGTGAGGATTATCCCTGCTTTGTCATCGTGCCGCAGTGCCCGGCGGACCATACCTGGGCTTTCGATGTGAGCCCCGATTCATACGATTTTCCGAAAGACTACCCGGAAAGCAGGATCATGAAGGAGGTAATGGAACTTGTCCATCTTTTTCTGCAGCGTCCCGACGTCGATCCGGACCGGGTATACATCTATGGAATGTCGATGGGAGGAATCGGTGCTTTCGACGCAGTCGCCCGTCATCCTGATATTTTTGCTGCCGCCGTGCCCATCTGCGGAGACATCAACCCGGAACGGCTCGGAAAATTCGAGGGCGTTTCGTTCAGCCTTTATCATGGCGACAGCGACCCTGCCGTCCCGGTTTCCGGCTCAAGGGATGCCTACCGGGCACTGAAGGCCGCCGGAGCGGATGTGCGCTACCATGAGTTCCCCGGTTGCGGACACGTGTGCTGGTGGAAAGCCTTCGAGATGCCCGATTTCATGTCGTGGTTGTTCTCCAAAAGCAAAGCGAAGGCTCCCGCACCGGACAGTGGAGAGCCTTCTGACTAAATTCCAGGCAGACGGGCTTAACTCAGTTTGTCGCCATTCATCGAGATCAGGAATTCCTCGTTGTCGCGCGTCTTTTCGAGACGGCTCTTCATGAATTCCATGGCCTCAAGCGAGGTCATGTCAGCCAGGTGGTTGCGCAAGATCCAGATGCGGTTGATGTACTCGGGATCGTAGAGCAGGTCATCGCGGCGCGTGGAGCTGAGCGTCACGTCGACAGCCGGGAAGATGCGGCGGTTGGAGAGCTTGCGGTCGAGCTGGAGCTCCAGGTTGCCGGTGCCTTTGAATTCCTCGAAGATCACATCGTCCATCTTTGAACCGGTCTCGGTGAGGGCCGTGGCCAGGATGGTGAGCGATCCGCCGCCTTCAATGTTGCGGGCTGCGCCGAAGAAACGTTTGGGCTTGTGGAGGGCATTGGCATCCACACCGCCGGAAAGCACTTTGCCTGAAGCAGGCTGCACCGTGTTGAAAGCGCGTGCCAGACGGGTAATCGAGTCGAGCAGGATCACGACGTCGTGTCCGCATTCCACCAGGCGCTTGGCTTTTTCCAGCACCATGTTGGCCACTTTCACGTGGTGGTCGGCAGGTTCGTCGAAGGTCGAGGCGATAACTTCCGCTTTGACGCTGCGCTGCATGTCGGTCACCTCCTCCGGACGTTCGTCGATGAGCAGGACGATCATGTATACTTCCGGATGGTTGTCGGCGATGGCGTTGGCGATGTCCTTGAGCAGCACGGTCTTGCCGGTCTTGGGCTGGGCCACGATCAGGCCGCGCTGGCCTTTTCCGATGGGGGTGAAGAGGTCCACCACGCGGACCGAGATGTTGCTGTTGTGACCGTGTCCGGTGAGGTTGAATTTCTCGTTCGGGAAGAGTGGCGTAAGGAAATCGAACGGGACGCGGTCGCGGATGAATTCCGGAGAACGTCCGTTGATGCGGTTGATCTTGACCAGCGGGAAATATTTGTCACCTTCGCGCGGCGGACGGATCTCGCCGAGGATGGTGTCGCCCGTCTTGAGGGCGTACATCTTGATCTGGTTCTGCGAGACGTAGATGTCGTCCGGAGAGTTCAGGTAATTATAGTCGGAGGAACGCAGGAAGCCGTAACCGTCGGGCATGATTTCGAGCACGCCGGTCGCTTCGACAATGCCTTCGAATTCGATACGGGGCTGTTTCGGCGGCAACGGCTGCTGGTTCTGCTGATTCTGCTGTTGATTCTGCTGTTGATTCTGCTGTTGAGGTTGCTGACCTTGCTGATTCGGCTGGTTCGGCTGGTTCTGCGGTTTGCGCTGTTGCTGCTGCTGTTGTTGCGGCAGCTTGGGCTGCCTGGGCTGCTGTTGCTGCTGGGCAGGCTGCTGCGTCGTTTCGACCTGGTTGTCCACCTGGACGGCCGTTTCTGCTTTTTCTTCAGCGACGATGCGGGGACGCTGTTTCTTGCCTTTTCTGGGTTGCTGCTTTTCGGCTGCAGGGGCTTCAGGAGCCTCCGGAGCTGCAGTGGCTTCGGGTGCGGCGGTCAAGGGCAGTTCCGGCATGGCTTGTGCGGCATTGTCTTTTTTCGGCCGGCCGCGTTTGCGCTTGGGTGCAGGTGCGGCGCCTTCTTCAGGGGTGGATGCCGCTGTATTGTTGACAGGCGTTTCGGCAGCCGGGGAGGCGGCATTATCAGCCGTTTCACCCTTCCTGGCGCCTTTCTTTCGCTGTTGTCTTTGTTTGGCGGGGGATTCCTTGCTTTGGATGGCCTGTTCGTCAAGAATGGCGTAGATGAGATTCTCCTTGCTCAGCGAATCCGGTTTGCGAACTTTCAGTTCTTTGGCGATGGCAACAAGGTCTTCTTGACTCTTGCTGTTCAATTCGAGTATGTCTAACATCTAGTTTGATTGGGAACCGGCGTGCAGGACGCACTTCCGGTTGAGATTTGATACCACAAAGATAGGGAAAAAAATTTATTTATCCCAATAACTGGCGGATTTCTTGAATTGCAGGATGTCGCTCAGGGCCGAAGCCTTGGCTGCGATGCGGAAACTCCAGCTCTCCCACTGTCCGGTCGGGACCCACGACACGGAGATGGTGAAGCAGTGCAGGTCGTACGTGGCGCTGATCTGGGTGGTGCTGAGTTGCATCTTGGTCAGGTCGAAACCGGTGTTGATATTGAAATTCAAGGCCTTGGTCAGGCGAATCTGCCCGGACATACTGAGGGTCTGGATGTGCTGGTGCTTGATGTCGAGCTGTTCGTTGGCGTACTGGTAGGAGCGGGAATAGGAGTAGTTGTAGTTGAAGCTCAGCGACCAGGGAATGTTTGGGTTGAGGTAGTACACCCAGCCGCCCGGGATGTATTCCCCGGTAATCGGGTGATAGTACACGCGGGCATAATCGGGACCGGAATCGGGCTGGGTCTGGCCGCCCTGGATCTGCCCCTCGCCTCCCTGCTGGTTGCCGTGGCCGTCATTGCCTTTGTACGAGCCGTCGCCGTTGATGGAGTAGGAGAGGGAGGCGCTGGCATTGACCAGGCGGACGGGAATGCCGGTCGCCAGGACGTTGAGCTTGTTGATGCGCCGGCCGTGTTCGTCGATGGCATAAGGATCCAGGGACATGTTGCCGTTGATGCCGAGCTTGCCGAAGACCGTGGTGCTGGCCGTCAGGTTGAGGTTCGACAGGCGCATGGAGTCGGCCAGGAAGTTGTAGGAACCCGTGAGGTTCATCTGGTCGATCAGTTTGATCTTCTTGTATTTGTCCTTGGGGTTTTCGGGCTCCTTCGACATGGGGTCGGTGTTTTTCAACACTTTGGCTTCCAGGTTGTTGGCAAATCCGAATGAGAGTGAGGCATTGCGGCCGGTTCCGGGCGGTGAGTAGAGCTGCCCGGCGTATTTGTTGTATTCGACGGTGCGTTCCACGCCGTCTTTGTCCGTATAGGTGTAGGTCGTGTAGCCGTTGGCTTTCGTGGCCAGGTTCGGGCTGAAGGAGAAGCTCAGCGAAGGGGTGATCATGTGGCGGATAGCCTGCAGTTTGCTGCGCTTGCCGAACTGGAACATACCGTAGATGCGGGTGTTCATCGAGATGCCGCCCGAATAGGTCTGTGTGATGCCGAAGGTGCCGAACTGGTCGCCCCACACGGTTTCCACCTTGTCCGTTTCCGGATTGTACAGGCGGGACTGCTCCCGGAAGAACCAGTTCATGCCGTAGGAGATGCTGGGCGTGAACTGCAGGTATTTCAGGAGCGAAAATCCGGGCAGGCCGATGTTGAAGGAGTGGTTCATTCCGCTCTGCATCTTGTTGATCAGATCCTGGTTGAATGCGAACTCACTGGCCTTGAAACCCACCTTGTTCTGGAAGGTCGTGCCGTAGCTGAAGGAAATCTGTTCGTAGAAGCGCTCTTTCCCGACCCGGTTCTTTCGCTTGAAAGGATAGAAGCGGTTGACGTTGAAGGTGATGTTGGGCAGGGTGAAGCTGTAGGAGCTGTCGCGGGAGTTCTGGCTGTGCAGGAAGTTGGCCGACAGCGACATGCCGGTCCATGTCTTGGACCAGGAGATGGACGAGGAGGCCTGGTTCTGCAGGGCGTCGCTCACGCTGGTGGAATTGTAGCGGTTGTTCGACGGGCTGGAGAAGTTTACGGATGCCCGGAACGAGGTTCCGGGACGGGCCTTGGCATCCTGAGAGTGGCTCCAGTTGATGCCGAAGTTCTTCGATTCGGAAAAGGTATCGGTGCCGCGTTCACCCGTGATGTCGTCGGAGTAGTTGATGGAGACGGAGCCGTCGAAGGCGTACCTTTTTTTGTACCGGGAGGTGAGACGCGCCGCCCAGGATCCATAGGAATAGATGTCGCCGGTCAGGGCCAGGTCGAGGTAGTCGCCGATGACTACGGAATAGCCGAAGTCGCGCAGGTACAGGCCGCGGGCGTTCTCTTCGCCGTAGGTCGGAATCAGGATGCCGCTGGCACGGTCCGGACGGTCCGGGACGAAACCGAAGGGGATGATGAACGGAACGGGGACGTCCGCGATCACGGCATACGCCGGGCCGAACATGGTGCGCTGCTTGGGTTTGGTCATGACCTTGGCGGCGGTCATTTTCAGGTAGTAGTGCGGGTGCTCGGCGTCGCAGACCGTGTATTTTCCGCCCGAGATGTTGATGGACTGGTCCGGCATCATCTTCAGCTTTTCACCCACCAGCTTGCCCTCGTTCTGCTGGGTGGCCATGTTCTTGATGCGGGCCTTGCGGGTCTCGAAGTTGTAGTACACTTCGTCCATCTCATATTCCTTGTCGCCCATCGTCATGACGGGGCGTCCCGTTACATCACCGGTAATGGTGTCGCGGGTGCCCTTGGCGTAGACGACGTTGAGCTTGGTATTGTAGGCCATGTAGTCAGCCTTGAGCTCCATGTCCTGGTATTTGGCGGTTACTTCGCCGAAATAATAGATGATGTTGTTCTCGATGTCCTCCATTACGGAGTCGCGGGCCGTAGAGAAGGCGGGCCGGTCGATCATGCCCTTGGGCTGGGTGAAAAGGGTGTCCTGCGGGATGAAGGTGCTGTCGGGCCGGGCCAGGGTATCCGGAAGGGCGGTGATCTCCAGCGTGTCAGAGGGGAATACCAGGGAATCCCGGACGTTGGCATGCACCAGCGTATCAGGCTCTTGTGCGAAACACGGCACGCTTCTGGCAATAAGCAGGAGCAGGGCGGTCAACAATCCCTTGCACAAGGTTCCGGCTGATATTCTATTATTGAACAAATTTCGTATATTTGCTAATTAAACGGCAAAAATATAAAAAATAAGCAAGTAATATGCCATCGTGGCCAAATAAAGCGCAGCTGCTGCAGGGTTTCATCCTGCCGGCCCTTTTTCTGCTCCTGATGCCTTTCTGTCCCGTTTTTTCACAGGAGGGAGGCGTCCGTCTCAGGACCGTGGTCATCGATGCCGGCCACGGCGGCCATGACCCCGGCGCCATATCGAAACAGAGCAAGATGAGCGAGAAACAGATCAACCTCGACCTTGCCCTGCGCCTGGGAGAACGTATCCAGAAGGAGTGCCCCGATGTCAAAGTTATTTATACCCGCAAGACCGACAAGTTCGTGGAACTGGCCGAACGCGGCAATATCGCCAACCGCAACCATGCCGACCTTTTCATTTCCATCCATGTGAACTCCGCCAAATCCACGGCGGCTTCGGGTACCGAGACCTTCGTGATGGGTACCGACAAGAGCGAGTCGAACATGGCCGTCTGCCAGCGGGAGAATTCCGTGATTCTCCTGGAGCAGGACTATACAACGACCTATGAGGGCTTTGATCCCGACAATCCCGAGTCGTACATCATCTTCAACCTGATGCAGAACGCGCATTTCGAGCAGAGCATCGCCTTCGCCTCGCTGGTGCAACAGAATTTCATCAGCAACGGCCCCATCAAGAAAAGCCGGGGCGTGCGGCAGGCGCCGCTGATGGTCCTCTGGCGGACGACGATGCCGTCGGTACTGATCGAGGTGGGATTTCTTTCCAACAGCTCCGACCGGACGACCCTCAACCAGGCCGAAAGCCGGCAGAAAATCGCGAACGATATCTTCGATGCCTTCGTCTCTTTCAAGAATACCTATGATTCGGACGGCTCCTTCAGTTTCGATCCGGCTGTCCTGGACAATGCCGACGACGAACCGGTGAATCCACCCGCGCCGCCGGCTGCCGTCGTAGGCCCGCACTATGAAATCCAGATCCTGGCTTCATCCAAGAAATTGAAAAACGGCGCTCCTGAACTCAAGGGCGTGCAGGAATACCGGGTGCGGTTTATCAACGGTTTTTACAAGTATTCTGTTGGTAACTATCCTTCGAAAGAAGAGGCCGCCCGCCGCCTTCCGGGCATTCAGAAAAAGTTCCCCGGCGCCTTCGTCGTCAAGATCGATTAAGACCCCTTAAAATTTTAAGCATTGTTAGGGTTATAAGTCAATAACCCTCAATGAGATATGCGTTTTATATATTTATAATTTCCTGATTATCAGGACAGAACAAAAACAGAAAAATTTTTTTCTTGATTGTCAGGCCCTTGCGTTTTTTTGAGAAAAATCAAGAAAAAAAAGTTTTTTTTTCCACCATTTTTTCCCCAATTTTGTTGTTGGAAAGTAACCTGAACCGATGACTTCCGAGAACCCCGTCATAGATGTATGGAACCGTTGTCTGGAGATTCTCAGGGATAACCTGAATGAAGAATCTTTCAAGACCTGGTTTGGCCCGGTCAAGCCGATTGCGCTCGAGGCGCAGCGGCTGACGATCGAGGTCCCTTCCGACTTTTGGCGCGAGTACATCGAGGAGCATTTCATCGGCATCCTGAGCAAAGTGCTCCGCAGGGAGATCGGTTCCGGCGCCTCGCTCGTCTACAAGGTCCGCATCCTTGACGACATCTATATGGAAGAGCGGCCGAAGGGCGGAAAACCGCGTAACGCTGAGATCCCCATCCCCGAAGTGGGCGACCACTATACCGGCAGTCCCTATATCATTCCGGGCCTGCGCAAGCTCAACATCGATCCCTGCCTCAATCCCATCTACAACTTCGAGAACTTCATCGAAGGGCCGTGCAACCGCCTCGGCCGCTCGGCAGGAGAGAGCATCTCCGTCAATCCGGGCCGCAGCGCCTTCAACCCGCTGTTCATCTATGGCGGCCCCGGTCTCGGCAAGACGCACCTTGCCCAGGCTGTGGGCATTGCTGTCAAGGCCCGTTACCCGGAGAAACAGGTGCTCTACGTCAGTGCGAATACCTTCCAGAACCAGTATATGAACGCCGCCTGTTCGGCCAAGAGCGCGAACAACGGCAACAAGGTGGCCGATTTCCTCCGTTTCTACCAGCTCATCGACGTGCTGATTATCGACGACGTGCAGGATTTCGCCGAGAAGAAAGGCACGCAGGGCGCCTTCTTCCATATATTCAATTACCTGCACCAGAGCGGCAAGCAGCTGATCCTCACGTCCGACAAGCCCCCGGTGGAGCTGCAGGGCCTCGACCAGCGCCTGCTTTCCCGCTTCAAGTGGGGCCTGAACGCTGAACTGTTGCCGCCGACCTACGAGACGCGGCTGGCCATCCTGCAGTCGAAGTGTGCCCGCGAAGGAGTCACCATTTCCGAGGACATCCTTGCCTTCGTGGCCCGCAGCGTCAAGTCCAATGTCCGTGAACTGGAAGGCATCCTGTATTCCCTGATCGCCAACGCCACCTTCAACAAGCAGGAGATCACCATGGAGCTCGCGCAGCGGCTGGTCGACCGCATCGTGACCGATCCCAAGAGCGAGATTTCGGTGGGCAAGATTCAGGAGGCCGTTTGCAACTATTTCGGTATCAGCGACGACATCTTCCTGTCGAAGACCCGCAAGCGCGAGATCGTTCAGGCCCGCCAGATCGCCATGTATCTGAGCCGCAACCTGACCAAGACCTCGCTTTCATCGATCGGCGCCCAGCTGGGCGGAAAAGACCACGCCACTGTCCTGCATGCCTGCAACCAGGTGAGCGACCTGATGGACACCGACCGCAGTTTCCGCGGCTATGTCCACGACATTGAGCGCCAGCTCAACAGTCCCGAATAACCAACCGCTAAACATATCGTCATGATGAATACAGAAAAAGTCTTGCATTTTTTCCGTGAGATTACCCGTATACCCAGGGAATCGGGCCACGAGGAACAAATCGTCGCTTATCTGCAGCAGTTTGCGAAAGAGCGCAAGCTGGAATGCAAGGTCGACAAGGTCGGCAACGTGATGATTGCCAAGCCGGCATCCAAAGGATACGAGAACCGTCCCACCGTCGTCCTGCAGGGCCATACCGACATGGTCTGCGAAAAGGTTGCCGGATCGGATTTCGATTTCTCCAAGGATCCGATCCAGTTCGTGATCGAGGACGGATGGATGGTCGCCCATGACACGACGCTCGGCGCCGACAACGGCATCGGCGTGGCGACGGCTCTGGCCATCCTCGACGACGACGCAATCGAGCATCCGCGCATCGAATGTCTCTTCACGGTTTCGGAGGAGACGGGCCTGGACGGCGCCCGTGCCGTCAAGAAAGGTTTCATCACGGGCAAGACCCTCATCAACCTCGACGACGAGGATGAAGGCTATTTCTGCATCGGTTGTGCCGGCGGCATGGATACCGTGGGTACATTCTCGTACCGGGTGCGTCCTTTGCGTACCCGTACTTATTTCCGCAAATTCTTCATTGGTGGCGGCCAGGGTGGACACAGTGGTGATGACATCGACAAGAACCGGATCAATGCCGTACAGCAGCTGGCCCGTTTCGTCAATGAGGCCCTGGATCTCAACGTGGGACTTTGCCGCATCGAAGCCGGCAACAAGCGCAACGCCATAGCCCGGAGCGGGGAAGTGGTCCTCGCGGTCCCGCCGCGCAACGAAAAGAAACTCATGGAGCTGTTCGAAGATTTCTCCCGGCGGATCAAGAATGAATTTGCCGTGACCGATCCGGGTGTCTTCTGCACGATCGAACCGGTTGTCTGGGAAGAAGGCGTCATCGACCGTGGCACGGCGCGCCGGCTGGTGCAGGCGCTGATCGCCATTCCGCATGGTGTGATAGCCATGAGCGCCGACATCCCGGGACTAATCGAAACGTCCACCAACCTGGCGTCCGTCAAGATGGAAGACCACAAGATCATGGTCGGAACCATGCAGCGCAGTGCGGTCGACAGCCAGCGGATTTTCTTGGCGCAGAGAGTTGCAGCCGTACTTGAGTTGGCGGGTGCAAAAGTAAAGCATTCAGATGGTTATCCTGGTTGGAAACCGAATGTCAATTCTCCGGTCAAAGATGTTTGCGTAGCTTCTTACAAGCGTCTCTTCGGCCGGGAACCGGTAGTGCGTGCCATTCATGCCGGCCTGGAATGCGGCCTCTTCACGGAGAAGTTCCCCGACGTGGACATGATAGCTTTCGGGCCAACGTTGCGGGGTGTCCACGCGCCTGGCGAACGGCTCGACCTGGCGTCTCTCGACCGTTTCTATGCCGTGTTGCTCGATGTTCTTAAAACCATCTAGCCATGCCGCGCGTCATTGCTCCTTCGATGCTCTCCGCCGACTTCGGCAACCTCGACCGGGATTGCCGTCTGGTCAACCGCAGCGTGGCGGGTTGGTTCCATCTGGATGTGATGGACGGTATCTTCGTGCCGAACATTTCTTTCGGTTTCCCGGTATGCAAGGCCATCGCCCGCGTGGCGAAAAAGCCGCTTGATGCGCACTTGATGATCATTGAGCCGTGGACTTACGTGGAGCGTTTCGCCCAGCTCGGGGTGCAGTACCTGAGTTTTCACTACGAGGCCTGCAACAGCCGACGGCTGAGATCTACGATCAAGCTGGTGCGTGACTACGGAATGGGTGTCGGCGTAGCGATCAATCCCGAGACGCCGGCCGAGAACCTGATTCCCTGGTTGCGCATGCTCGACTATGTGGTAGTGATGGGCGTTCATCCGGGTTACAGCGGCCAGAAGTACATTCCGGAGACGACGGAAAAGGTAGGGGTTCTGGCGGAAATGATTGCAGCACAGGGTGCCGACTGTTTCATCGAAGTCGATGGCGGTGTCAGCACGGCGAACATCGCCGAACTCGAACGTCTCGGCGCCGGCGTGTTTGTCGCCGGAGCCGCCGCCTTCGCCACTCCCAACCCCTTGGCCGCCATCCGTGCCCTGAAAAACGCGTAATAACGTTTTGCCGGGCTTGACCCGGCATCTTTCCCCGCCATCCTCATCAGCCCTCTCTCTTGAGGATGGCGGCCGTATTTTGCGCCTTCCATCCTCACCACCGGCCTCATTTGGGGATGGTATATTTCATCGAAGATCGATGTCTTGTTTTAGGCTTGTGAGCATAGGAGAGATGTGACGCGCTTCCGCTAGCTGTCGAAAAAGGAGCTCACCCGGTCGCTTGACGGCTAACTCCTCCCTTTTACGGTCCCTATGGGCCCGTAACGGTCGTCAAACAGACGCCGTCATGCAAGCACCGCTCCCTGCACAAGGCTCCCGCACGTTCCTTTTTCGCCAAAAGCTCCAGCGTCGTCACATCTCTCCCATGCTCACAAGCCGTAGGAGATGGGAATCAGAGGATGTATTTGATTTCCTTGAAGCCGTAGGTATGGATGGTGCCGTTGCGGTGTTCGAGGAGGAGGCGGGCGTCCGTGTCGATGCCGAGGATGCGGGCTTCGATGCGGGTGCCGTTGCGGTGTTCGGTCGGGACGACGCTGACAGGCAGCTCTTCGAAAGCATGCCATCCGCCACGCCGGTAAAGATGCTCCATGTACTCCGCATCATATCCGTTGCGGGCATAGGGAGAATATAGCTTGTCGCAACGCGCAAAAATGGGCTCCAGCACCCGGGGCAGCGTTTCCTTTACATCATAGCTCCGTCTCGTAACCAGAGACAGGGAAGTGGGATTGGGGAGGCTCGGATCGAAATCTTTCTGGTTCAGGTTCAGCCCGATGCCCGCTACGGCAGAACTGAGCCGCCCTTCCGAGAGCGTAGGCTCGATCAGGGTGCCACAAATCTTCTTGTCTGCGACGTAAATGTCGTTCGGCCACTTGATCGTGGCCTTCACCTGCTCGCTTCGCAGGAAATCGAGCAAGCCCAGGGCGACGACCTGCGACAGGATGAACTGCTCTCGCGCCAGGATTCCTTCCGGCTTGAGGAGGATGGAGAAGGTGAGATTTTCTCCGGAACGGCTTTCCCAGCGATTGCCTTTCTGGCCGCGGCCCGCAGTCTGGAACAAGGCGGCATAAACGCTACGGTCGGGGAGGGAATCCTTGTCTGCCAGCAGGCGGGTGTTGGTGGAGTCGATACTGTCGAACCAATGGATGGAATCTGCCATTTTTTCAGTTGGCTGCGGATGGCCGGATATTTGTAAAAATAATTATCTTTGTAAGTTCAATTATATTGCAAAGATAGTTCAAAAATTGATGAAGACCAAGAGTGAAGTCGGCGTGATTGCCGACGCAATGCTGGAGAAGAAAGCACAGGATGTGGTATCGCTCGACCTGACGAAGATCGGGACGGCCATCGCCGACCATTTCGTGATTTGCAACGCAGACTCGACGACCCAGGTCGTCGCCATTTCCGACAATGTCGAAGAAATGATGGAGAAGGAGTACGGCCGCAGCGTGCTGCGCAAGCAGGGCCGCGAGAACGCTTTCTGGATCATTCTTGATTACAGCGATATCGTAGTCCATATTTTCAAGACTGACCAGCGCCTGTTCTACAGGCTGGAAGATCTGTGGGCTGACGCTGTGAAAACCACTTATACCGATTCGAAAGATTAATGGAAGAAAACAACAACAAATATCCGCAGGATGGCGGTAACCGCCGTCCGCGCCCGTCGCGCCAGCCGCGGCGGGGTTTCAACTGGTTCTCCCTGGTCTATCTGTTCCTGCTGCTGGGACTGGCCTACATGTGGTCCTCCACCGGTACAGCCAACCCGCTGAAAAAGGAATGGATCGACGTCAAGGATGGCCTGCTGGTCAGCGGCGACGTGGACAAGCTGGTCTTTGTCCGCAACGAGTACAAAGGAGAAATCTATCTGAAACAAGCTTCGCTTGACAAATACAAGAACCTCTACGGCGGCCGCGAGCCTAAGGCCGGTCCGCATTTCTATTTCCTCGTTTCTGAGCAATTCGATGCTGAAACCCAGTTTGACACACTCGTGGAATCCCTGCCCCCTGAACTACAGTTCAAGGTGGTGATCGACGAACATAAGAACTACTGGGGACCGATCATCGAATGGATCATCTTCCCGCTGTTGCTGCTGGGCATGTTTTTCATCTTCATGCGGCCTATGCGCGGCATGGGTGGCGGCGCCGGCGGCGGCATCTTCAATGTCGGGAAGTCGCAGGCCAAGCTGTATGAGAAGTCCAACAACGTGAAAGTCACCTTCAAGGACGTGGCCGGCATGGAAGAAGCGAAAGTCGAAGTGAAAGAAATCGTGGATTTCCTGAAGAATCCCAAGAAATACACCGCCCTGGGTGGCAAGATCCCCAAGGGCGCCCTCCTGGTAGGCCCTCCGGGTACCGGCAAGACGCTGCTCGCCAAGGCCGTGGCCGGAGAGGCTGACGTGCCCTTCTTCTCGATGTCCGGTTCCGATTTCGTGGAGATGTTCGTCGGCGTGGGCGCATCCCGCGTCCGCGACCTCTTCCGCCAGGCCAAGGAGAAGGCCCCCTGCATCGTCTTTATCGACGAAATCGACGCCGTGGGCCGCGCTCGCAGCAAGAATGCCGGTTTCACCTCGAACGACGAGCGTGAGAATACCCTGAACCAACTTCTGACTGAGATGGACGGCTTCGGCTCCAACTCGGGCGTCATCATCCTGGCCGCTACCAACCGGGCTGATATCCTTGACAAAGCCTTGATGCGTGCCGGCCGTTTCGACCGCCAGATCCATGTGGACCTGCCGGAACTCAAGGAACGCCTCGAAATCTTCAAGGTTCACCTGCGCGGCATCAAGCTTGCACCGGGTTTCCAGATGGATTTCCTGGCCAAGCAGACCCCTGGATTCAGCGGCGCCGACATTGCCAACGTGTGCAACGAAGCGGCCCTGATCGCCGCCCGCAAGAACAAGGAATTCGTAGATAAACAGGACTTCCTGGACGCCATCGACCGCATCGTCGGCGGCCTGGAACGCAAGAGCAAGATCATCACGCCGGAAGAGAAGAAGACCATCGCCCATCATGAGGCCGGACATGCCACCGTCAGCTGGCTGCTTCCCAACGCCAATCCCTTGCTGAAAGTCACCATCATCCCGCGCGGACAGAGTCTGGGCGCCGCCTGGTACCTGCCCGAAGAACGTCAGCTCACCACCACCGAACAGATGATGGACGAGATGGCGGCGACCATCGGCGGCCGCGTGGCCGAAGAACTTGTCAACGGACGCATCTCGACCGGCGCGCTCTCCGACCTGGAGAAATTGACCAAGCAGGCCTATGCCATGGTCACTTATTTCGGCATGAGCGACAAGGTCGGCCATCTTTCTTATTACGATTCCACCGGCAGCCGTGACATGGCTTTCAGCAAGCCTTACAGCGAAAAGACGGCGGAACTGATCGACGAGGAAGTGAAGCGGCTCATCGCGCAGGCACATGAGACGGCCTATAAGGTCCTGACGGAGCATCGAGCGGGCTTCGAGCAGCTGGCGCAGCTGTTGCTGGAGCGCGAAGTGGTGTTCTCCGAAGACCTGGAAGCCATCTTCGGCCCTCGTCAGGGCGGGGTGGATCCCAACAAACTGTTGCGCGAAGATCCGGCTGAGACTCCGGCGGAGACACCGGCAACGACAATCGCGGAGGCCTGACGATGGGAAAGGGAGCGTTGGTGAACCGGATCGTATACGGGCTGCTGTTTCTGGTGGTCGTCATCGGCGCGCTGCTGCATCCTGTCGCCTTGCTTGTGCTGTGTGCCTTCCTGGGGGTGACGCTGGCGTTGGAATTCTATCGCTTGACCTGTACCCGACGCTACTGGAAGGAGGAAGCGCTGGTCATCGTGACACTGGTGCTGATGACGGTCCTGTATTTCTTTACGCTCTATGCGGCGCTGCCCGCCCGCTGGATGCTGCTGGGCCTGGTTCCCGTGATGGATGCGTGGATCTGTCAGCTGTTCGACGGGGCGGACGGACACGATTTTGTCACTGCGCCTTATTTTCCCTTGGTCTATGTGCTGCCGATGCTCCTGAGCCTGCTCCGTCTGGGTTTCCCGTGCGGGGTTTTCTCCTGGAAGTTGAACCTGGGCATTTTCGTGCTGGTCTGGTGTTGTGATATCGGTGCCTATTGCTTCGGCATGTTGTTCGGACAACGTCCGAACAGCCGCAAGCTCTTCCCGGCGCTTTCTCCCAAGAAATCCTGGATCGGCGTGGTGGGGGGCACACTGTTTACTTTCCTGGCCGCCTGGGCTGTCTGGGCTCTCTGGGGTGCGGATGTGATGGCGTTGTTCCACTGGATGATGCTGGCTGTGATCGTGTCGACGCTCGGCGTCGTGGGCGACCTGTACGAGTCGCTGGTCAAGCGGCATGCCGGCGTGAAGGATGCCGGCCGCCTGATTCCCGGCCATGGCGGAGTGCTCGACCGTTTCGACGACGCCCTCTTCGTTTTCCCGATCGCCGCGATATATCTTGTCTTACTCCAACTGATCTGATCGTATGCGCCTCGACAAAAACACCTACGGAACGGTACTGGCTGTCTATCTGTTCAGTGCGGCGGTCGTGTTCGTCCTCTGGCGCTGGGTTCCCCAATGGTGGATCAATCTGCCGCTGACGCTTGGCTTCATATGGTTCTGTGCCTGGCAGACCTATTTCCACATGGTTCCCGACCGCGTCCCGGCCGGCGACGGGCACCGCGTGTCAGCCGTTTCCGACGGAAAAGTGGTTTTCATCGGGAAAGTCTATGCCGACGGCTACCTGCAGCGGGAATGCATGATGATCTCGGTCTACATGGATTTCTGGGACCTGCACGCCAATTTCTGGCCTGTGACCGGGACGGTTTCCTATGCCGAGTATTTCCCGGGCAAGCATCTGCTGGCGTTCAAGCCCAAGGCTTCCGAGGAGAATGAGCATTTCTGCACGGCCATCCGCACGCCTGAAGGCAAGGAAGTGTTGTTCAAGCAGTTGGCCGGCGGTTTTGCGCGCCGGATCGTCTGTTATGCCAAAGAAGGCATGCCGGTGAAAGCCGGCGACCAGTGTGGCATCATCAAATTCGGCTCCCGCATCGACTATTATCTTCCCCTCGATGCAAAAATCCTCGTCAAGGAAGGGGAATTAGTGAAGGGTGTAACTTCAATTCTGGCGGAAATCTGACTATTCGGGGGCGTCGATTGTGAGGAAACGCTCGGGACCGAGCATGTCGAGGGCACGTTCGATGAGCGCGCTCTTTTTTTCGTCCTTTTTCCCGGAATAGATGTAGAGAAGAGATTCGAGATAGAGCGTCAGCATGGACGACTCGTCGCGGCGTCGGAAGGCGTTCCGGTCGATCTGCAGGCCCGTGGCTCTCAGGAAGGTTTCCAGCCTGTCCTGCGGGAAAAGCTCCCCGCCACGATATACGTTGATATAGAACTGGATGCGTCCGTTCTCCACATAGGTGGGAACGAAACCTCCCGGGAAGCAGAGCAATTCGACCGGAAGCCCGGCACTCTGGCAGATGGCCAGGTAGATGTAAGACAGTACGAATGGATTGCCGCCCCGGCTCTGCAGCGAGTCGCCCAGCAGGGCGTGTTGCGGATCCTTGAGCTGCACGTCGTAGAGCGTGAACTTGAGACGGTGATAGAAGACGTGGTTCAGGATACGGATATTTTCCACGCCGGTCCGCAAATCCGAGTGTTCCAGCTGGTAAGCTTCCAGACACTGGTAGAAAAGCGATTCGTAACGCTCGCGGCTCAGCGTCCAGTCGAGCAGCGAACTAATGATCCATCCGCCTTCGAACAGGGAAAGCGGGGCGGGGGAATGCTGGATGAAAGATTGAAAATCGCTCAGCCGGAACTCAGCGTTGAGCCGGCGGGCCCGTTCGATGATGGCAGCTTTCTGTACCGGATCGCTTTCGCGGTCCGCCCGGTTGTGGAGCGAACGTACGACCTCCGAGCCGAAGGACGCGAGGCGCTGGTCCACCAGCTCGGTCACTACGCTGTCCCGGTCGTCGAACAGCGCGACCAGCGGTTCCAATACTTCAGGATCGACAGGCATGTCAGGCGGTCATGGTTTCGAGTGAGCGCCAGAGCAACTGCGCGATCAGCGATTTATAGTCGGGATTGCTTTCCTTGATATGCCGGTTGGCGATGGCCAGGCAAACCGTGACGGCATCGTGGCCGAGCAGGGCGGCGAGACCGGCCAGGCAGGAACTTTCCATTTCGATGTTGCTCACGCGGTATCCGTCGTGCTCGAAACTCTCCAGCTTCGGGATCAGGTCGGGGATCGTCAGGTCCAGGCGGACGGAGCGGCCCTGTGGACCGTAGAAACCGGGTGCCGAGACGGTCATTCCCTTGTAGGTCCAGCCCTGGAACTTCTGGATGAGGGTATCGCTGGCGCGGACGAAATAGGGACGTCCGAGACGCTCCGGCCAGTCCATGTGCTTGACGAAAGCTTCTTCGAAGTCTTTCAGGAATATCTTTTCACCGTCTTTGTACCAGTTGAGGACGCCGTCGAAACCGATGGATATATGGCTCAGGATATAGCTTCCCAGCGGAATATCGGGCTGGGCGGCGCCGCAGGTGCCGATGCGGAGGATGGACAGGCGGCGATGTCTCAATTTGGGCAACCGGGTCTTGAAATCGATGTTGGCCAGGGCGTCGAGTTCGGTCATCACGATATCGATGTTGTCAGGGCCGATGCCATGGGAAAGGGCGGTGACACGTTTGCCTTGGTATTTTCCGGTAATGGTATGGAATTCACGCGATTGCTTGTCCACTTCGATGGAATCGAAAAGGTAGGAAATGGCGTTGACGCGGTCAGGGTCGCCCATCATGATGACGGTATCGGCCAGGTCTTCGGGTTTAATATGGAGATGGAACACGGATCCGTCTTCGTTGATGATGAGTTCCGAGCTGGGAATGGGCTGTTTCTTCATGATTTTTCGGTCTTGAAACAACAAATATACGAAATTATCCTTAAATTCACAAGGTCAAACCCTTGCACAATGAAAAACCCCTGCCGCCCCTGTCT
This sequence comes from Bacteroidales bacterium, assembly GCA_016290385.1. Taxonomy (GTDB): domain Bacteria; phylum Bacteroidota; class Bacteroidia; order Bacteroidales; family UBA932; genus Cacconaster. The sequence continues at coordinate 17,785 of JAEETO010000021.1, forward strand.
GTCCTTCTGTCTGCTACTCTGTCTTGTCGCCGCCTGCACGGTGCGTCCGCCGGAGCCTTATGGTGCCGTTCCTACGCCGCAGCAGCTGGCCTGGCAACAGATGGAGATGAACCTGTTTTGCCATTTCGGCCCGAATACATTCACCGGAGCGGAGTGGGGAACTGGCACCGAGCCGGAAGATATCTTCTGCCCGACGGACCTGGATTGCCGGCAGTGGACGGCCGTGGCGCGAGCTGCGGGTTTCAAGGGCGTGATTATCACGGCGAAACACCACGACGGCTTCTGCCTCTGGCCTTCGCCGGAGAGCTTGCATACGGTCGCTCAGAGTGCCTGGCGGGAGGGGAACGGCGATGTGCTGCGTGAGCTCTCAGATGCCTGTTCGGCAGACGGGCTCAAGTTCGGCGTCTACATTTCGCCCTGGGACCGCAACGATCCACGCTATGGCACACCGGCATACAATGGCGCTTTCGTCCGGACGCTGGAAAGCGTTCTCGGCGGTGCGTATGGACCTGTTTTCGAGCAGTGGTTCGACGGTGCCTGCGGGGAGGGCCCCACGGGGCGCCGGCAGGTGTACGACTGGCCGTTGTTCAATGCCACTGTGCATCGTCTGCAGCCGGATGCCGTGATTTTCAGCGATGTGGGACCGGGCTGCCGCTGGGTGGGCAACGAGGCCGGGTGTGCCGGCCGTACCAACTGGTCGACGCTGGAAGTGGAAGGATTCGAGCCGGGGGCGGGGAGCCCGCCGGTCGAGGTGCTGAACGGCGGAACGCCGGGTGCTTCGCACTGGGCGGCCGCCGAGACCGACGTCTCGATCCGGCCGGGCTGGTTCTGGCGTGCATCCGAAACGGACCGGGTGAAAAGCGTGCGGGAATTGCTGAAGATATACTATGAAAGTGTCGGCCGCAACTCGCTACTCCTGCTCAATGTCCCGCCGGATACCCGCGGCCGCATCGATGCCGTGGACTCGTTGCGGCTCCTGGAGTTCCGGGCGGCGCTCGATGACATCTTCGCCATCGATCTGGCATCCGGTGCTTCCGTCTCGGGCGATTCCCGGGGAAGGCGATTCATTCCTGCCAATATCCTCTCACCGGAATACGACCATTATTGGGCTCTGCCTGACGGACAGACGACCGGTACGCTGATGCTCACGTTTCCGGAGCCCCGTACCTTCAACCGGGTCATGCTGCAGGAATACATTCCTCTGGGCCAGCGCATCGCCGCCTTCCACATCGACATCCTGACGCCGGAAGGTGACTGGCGGCAGATCGCCCGCGAAACCACCGTCGGCTACAAGCGCATCGTCCTGACTCCCACCGTCACTGCCACGGCCCTCCGCCTGACCATCGACCAATCCCTTTCCTGCCCGACCCTGTCGAGGCTCTCTCTCTTCAACGATAAGATTTACTGCGAGGAATAGACCGTGAAGATCAGGGATTGACCCATGCTTTCTTGACTTCCTCCCAGTCGTAGTACGGGCCGTCGGGAAGGCCGAGGAGGGTGGCTTCGCGTTCGTTGATGAAGCATTTGACCAGCACCTTGCCTGCCGGGTTCCGGTAGAAGACCATCTGAAAGTTGCCGGCGAAGGGCGTGTATTGCCAGGCGGGCCAGTCCGGTGCCTCGTCTTTCGTCAGGCGCTCGCCGATGCCCTTCACGCCAATCCGGGAGCAGAAGGCCAGCAGGTGCCAGTCGTGGCCGAAACGAAGGTCTGCGACGCAGTCACCGTTCGCAATCGCCTCGTCTGCCTTCCCGATTAAATCGTGTACCAGAGCTTCCACTTCCGGGACTGCCATGCGGCGGTCGCCGAACTCAGCGCTGTTGCACTGACGGAGGAAGAGGTTCAGGGAAATCATCCGCGCATATTGCTTCAGGTCTTCCACGTTGAACAGGTCGATCAGGGTCTGGTCCTGGTCGAACGAGCCGCTGACGGCTGCGAAGGAGAGGGTGCCGGACATCAGATCCTCGACAGAGCCGCCCACGGCCTCCCGGCCGGCATCGACATCGGAGAAAACGCGTTCGGCGAAATAGGCCGTATCGGCTTTATGGCCGGAAACGAACTCCCCGATGATCTTGTAGGCTTCTTTCGTCACGTCTTCGGGATCGCCGCTGCTGAGGTATTTCATGAACTCCTCGCCGGTATCCCAGCTGAGGTCGAGCGCAGGGTCTTGCGACAGCAACTCGCCGGTGAAGGCGGCCATGCTGACCAGGCAGCGTGGCGAAGTGCTCGAAACGGCGCGGACATGGCGGCTGCCGCTGCGGAAAACATCTTTGTATTTGCCGTACATGCGATGGGCGATCTGCCGGTGTTCCCGCGCGCCGCGCGGCGTCAGGCGGCCGTTCATGTTATTGTGCAGGTCGTAAATCGCCTGAACCTGGCGGAACGCCCGCTCTCCTTCCTCGCTCAGCACATCGGCCTCGTGCGCCTTGGTAAACGCTTCCACGACCTTTCCGTATGCATAGCCCCAGTCGCTGCGCGCCCCATGCCGCCCGTAGTGGCTGATATAGAACGGCTTGTACCCGTTCGGAACTGGCGTTTCCGCCACGTGGAAATACTCGTAGGGGCTGGTGTTCACCCCGAAGCGGTACAAATTGTCTTCGATGCCATCCGGCACCGTAACCACCTGTTCACGCGGGCTGCAGGCAACAGCCAGGACCGTCAGGCAAAGGAAGAAAAGAAAACGTTTCATAGTCTTGGTTTAATCGTGCCGGCGCTCATCAGCTCGCCAGCACCAGAATAATCATCGCTGCCAGCAGGATCAGCAAGGCAAGACCCTTGGACTTGAGATTCTTCTCCTTAAAGAAGATAGCTCCGCAGATGAATGTGATGATCACCGAACTGCGGCGCAGGATCGAGACGACGGAAAGCATGGCGCCCTCACCGCTCAGCGACAGGAAATACAGGAAATCCGACCAGGTGATGAACAGGGCGATCAGCAGGATCAGCCAGTCGTGCTTGTAGGGCTGGTACGAAGAACTGCCGCTGAATCGCATGACCAGCAGGATGACCGCCAGAATGAGGGTAATGTAGAAATTGCACCATCCCTGCACGAACATAGGCTGCATGGAGGACATGAGATGCTTGTCGAGCAGGGCACTGGCCACCCCCGAGAACACCGACACCCACATGAGGATGACCCATTTGTTGCGCACGAAGTCAAAGCCTTCACGCTTGCTGGTGTGTCCCAGCATCCAGAGGGCGGCAAAGGCCAGGATGACGGCCACCCACTGCCAGAGGTTCAGGTGCTCGCCGAAGATCAGGATCGAGCCCAGAAGTACGAATACAGGCCTGGAAGTCTTGATGGTGCCGGCGGTGGTGATGGGCAGGTTCTTGAGGCCCATCAAGCCAGTAATCCAGGAGATTGAGACGATAAAGGCCTTGAGCACGACCAGCAGATGGTCATGCACCGAGCCGGGAGATGCATTGAAATTGGTTCCTTCCAGCCATTGCCAGCCAAAGGCGGAGGTCAGGATAAAAGGGGAGAGAATCAACGTGGAAAGCGCCGTGCAGAACAAAAGGATATGGAGCACGTCGTTGCGTGTCGACGCCTGCTTCTTGAATACGTCGTAGATACCCAGCAGAATTGCGGATCCTACCGCTGCCCAAAGCCACATGGTATTTATAATTCTTCTTCGGTTTTACAATATTTCTTGATGACGCTGTAAGCGTCCTGAATGCCCAGCTCACCCGCCGTACTCAGGTCGATGCAACCTTTTTCCTTGTCTTTCAAATAAATCAATACAAGTCCCCGGTTATAGAACGCCTCGCCGATATAGGGATAGATGTCGATGGCCCGGCTATATTGCACGATGGCCTCAGGCAGGTCGTTCGAAAGGCAGTAGAGGTTTCCGAGATTATAGTAGGTGTAAGGGAATCCGGGATTGATGGCGGCCGCCCTCGTCATGTCGTGGATGGCGGGCGTGTAGTCGTAACTGCGGGTCACCTGGTCCTGCACGCGGGTCTTGACGGTCTTGGCATTGTCGAGGGTCAATACCTGCACGTTGTTCTCCATCGATGAGATGAAATCGATCATCTCCGCCTGCAGGGCGCCGCGGTTGATATAGTAGAAGAAGGTCTCCGGCGATTTCTCGATGGCCTCGTCGTAGCACACCAGCGCGGTGTTGAACTGGTTGTTTTCCGCCTCCACCAGCGCGCGGACGAAAAGATTGTCGCTGCTGCGGTCCTGCCGCATCCGGCGGGTTACTTCTTCGCGGACACGGGCCCCGTCGCGGATGTGCGTCCGTCCGTCGGCGGCAAACTTCACGGCCAGCGGGCTCTGGGCAATGAAATTGTCGAGGACTTCATCCTCGAACTTCCGGGCGATGGATGAAAAACCGCTTACCGAATCGGCGGGCTGCACCTTGTACAGCGGTTTGAGACGGATGTCCACGTCACGGTATTGCAGCAGTTCGTTGTCGAAATCCTTCTTGGCGAATTCGGCATCGAGTGCCAGCAGGCGGTCGTATTTGCGGGCGGTGTCGGCAAAGGCGGCATGGCCCGTAGAATCCGAGGTGAGCGCCTGATACTCACGTACTTTCTTTTGTGCTATGTCGTAGTCCTGCTTGGCCGAGTTGTACTGTCCAAGCTGGCTCTTGGCGTAGGACCGGTTCATGTAGGCCTTGGCGAAATCAGGATACAGGTTGATGGCCTGGGAATAGTCATCCATGGCCTCGCGGTAGCGGCCCAGCTCCATGAAGACGGCGGCCCGGTTGAAATAGGCCAGCACGTTGTTCGGATTGATGTTGAGCACGCGGTCGTAGTCGTCGAGGGCGGCCCGGTAGTCGCCGACCTGGGAATAGATGAGCGCCCGGTTGTAAAGTGTCAGGGCATTGCCGGGTTCCTCGTCCAGCACCCGGTCGAGGTCGGCCAGGGCGCCGGAAATGTCTTTCTGGTCGTATTTCAGGATGGCCCGGTTGAAGAAGGCAAAGGTGTTGGTGCTGTCGATGCGGATGGCCGTATCCAGGTCTTCGATGGCTTCTTCCGTGCGTTCCTGCATGGCATACACGCGGGAACGGCGGACGTAGCCTTCCGGATCATAGCGGTTAAGCGAGATGGCCTTGTTGTAGTCTTCCAGCGCCCGCACGGTGTCTTTCAGGTAAAGGTAGCAGGCACCGCGGTTCAGGTAGGCATTGGCTTCGCGGGGGGATTTGCGGATGAAGGTATTGAAATCCTGAACCGCCTTTTCGAACTGCTGCGAGAGGAAATAGGTCACACCGCGGCTGAAATACAGGTCGGTGTAGCTCGGGCGCAGGTCCACGGCCTCTTCAAGGTCCTTGAGCGCCAGGTCGTATTTGCCGGTACGGCTCAGGGCGATGGCCCGGTAGTGATAGGCCGGGGTGTAGATGGGATTGAAGTGCAGGGTCCGGTCGAAGTCGCGCTGGGCACCCACGAAGTCGCCCAGGTTGTATTTGGCGATGCCCCGGAAGAAATAGGCTTCGTACACGGTGCTGTCGAGGCGGGCCAGCACGTTGAACTGCTCGATGGCCTGGGCATACTTGCCGTCAATGAGCAATTGCCGGCCGCTGTAATAGAAGTGGTCGAGATCGTATTGTGCATGTGCGGCGGTCACGGAAAGCCACAGCAGCACAAGAAAAGCGAAGCCGCGTTTGAACATCTTCGCAAAAATACTATTTTTGCAGGTCATTTGAAACTAAATGAGAAAAAGTTGTGCCATTCTGCTCCTGACCTTCCTTTTTCTGTTCCTTGCCGGACAGGAAGAAGCCGGGGCACAAAGCCTCAGGCCCTATGAGAACCTGGTCTCCACGCAGGATCAGAAGCGGACGCTTGAGCAGCTGGCCGACGAAATGACCGAAGGCCGGGCCTCCGGCACGTCCGGGAAATTCCTGGCTGAGCATTATCTGGTAGAGCAGTTCCGGGCGATGGGACTCAAGCCCCTGGACTGGGCCTATACGCAGAGTTTCCGCCATGAGGATTCCATCGCCATCCGCAACGTCGTGGGCCTGCTGCCCGCCAGTATTCCCAGCGATGAATACATCGTCATCGGTGCACACTACGACCACCTGGGGCGGCTGGGCCACACCATCTATCCGGGTGCGGACGACAATGCGTCCGGCGTGACGGCCCTGCTGTCGCTTGCACGGATGTTCTGTGCCATGAAAGCCGACGGTGCCGGCCCGCGCAAGAACCTGGTTTTCGTGGCTTTCGACGGCAAAGAACTGGGCCTTGCCGGCAGCCGCTGGTTCGTACGGCACTGTCCTGTTCCCCGCGACAGGATCAAGGCGATGGTCAACATGGACATGCTGGGCACGGACCTGGTCCCGCCGCACAGCAACCGGGAATATCTGTTCGCCATCGGGGAGAACACCCTGCCGGAGTCCTATCAGGGGTACCTTTCCTATCTCTGCCGCCGGGCCGCCTACAAGCTCGACCTGGACCTGACGTTCTATGGCAGCCCCAATTTCTCGAAGATGATGTACACGACATCCGACCAGCATCCCTTCGTCCGCGCCGGCATCCCCGCCGTCCTTTTCACCTCCGCATTCCACCAGCACACCCTCAAGAAGAGCGACACCCCCGCCATCATCGACTATCCGCTCCTGCGCAAACGCACGCTGGTGATCTTCAACTTCATCAACCGGCTTTGCGCGGATAACTGAATCGGAGCGCCTGTTGGCGCGTACTGGCGCGGGATTATTTGCGAGTTTTCTCGAACGCCCTTGCAATGCGCTGGGCGGTGCCTTCGTTGGCGGCGAGGCGGACGGCGATGACCAGCAATACGATGGCGATCAAGGGGAAGATGCTGCCGATTGACAGCGAATAGACCGTTGACATTTTCAGGCCGGAAGGAAGTTTCGTGGTAAAGAAATCCACGAAGATCCAGATCTGGAACCCCAGCAGCACGATGGCGTTGGTGATGCACAGGAATACCTGATAGAAAGGCTGTTTGGCCGAGAGCAGCGCTACGTCGGAAATGAAAAACGACAAGACGATGAAAACGATGTAGATCAGTCTGTCTTTGAAACGGACTGTGTAGAGGACGCCGGTATCCGGATTGACGGCATGGCATACATCCATTCCAAGCAGGACGATGATCAGCAGGGCTGCGGCGGCAATCAGCCAGTTATGCGGTTTCTTCCACATGGCTTTGACGGTTCGTGGCATCGCGGAACATGGCGATCAACTGTTCGACAGATTTGGAGATGTCGTATTTTTTCATGGAAGCGGCGTATCGTTTGCCTTCCTCCCACCGTTCTTCCGGAATGGAGAGCCAGTCGTCAAGGCGTCTGGCCAGGGTTGCTGCGTCACGGGCGGGGAACAAGGAACGTCCGTCCAGTACAAACTGGGTAGTACCCGTGTAAGGGCCGTCAGCGATGACGGGGACTGCGGCCTCCTGCATCGCTTCCATGATGGACAGACCTTCGATTTCCTGGACGGCACAGTGGACGCAAAGGTCCGCTTTGGCCGCCAGCCTTCGCAGTCCGTCGTGGTCCAGAAAGACGAAGCTGGGCTCATAGCCGACAATGCCATCGTCGTACAGCTTCCGGGCTTTTCGCCGGATCATTTTCTCTTTGGGACCGATGCCGGCGAAAGTCAGGTGGATGCGACGCGCCATTTTACACTGTGGAATGGCCTTAATCAGCGTAATCTGATCTTTTTCTACGGACAGGCGACCGATACAGACGACTTCAAGCGGACGTTCGGGGTCCAGGTAGTCGGCCGGCGGCAGGTCGGGACGCAGACAGGATTCCGGAACAAGGCCGTTCGAAATGACGCGCAGTTCCGAAGGGAAGTGATTCCTTTCCAGCCGTTCCTTCACTTTATGAGAAGGACACTGGATGATGGAACAAGCGCTGTAGATATGTTTCCGCCAAGCATTCAGCAGGAGTTGATTCGCCAGTTTGGAATGGGCCATGCCCAGCGAGGAAAGAATGTTTTCCGGAAAGAGGTGAAAGGTGGCCGTCAGGGGCTTGCCCAGTTTTCGGGCGATGCGGATGGCTTTGTACTGCAGTACGAAATTTTCCTCCAGGTGCACGACATCCGCCCATCTGATGGCTTTCTCGATGACCTTCGGGTCGCCGTCTGCATAGCAAAAGCCCTGGGAGAGGATGATGGGCTGCAGGAAGGGGAAATGATATTCTTTGAGTGGGAAATCGGGATGTTGGCCGGGCTTGGAAGGGTCGCAGCCGCTCAGGACGCGGACGTCTTCACCGGCGGCTTTCAGCTCTCGAACCGTCCTCCTTGCGGAAGCGGACAGCCCGTT
>JAEETO010000112.1 GCA_016290385.1 Bacteroidales bacterium
CAAATACGCGAAAGTGGAGTTCATCCCCTTCAAGGGGACACAGCTCGACAAGGTGGTGGCAGTCAATCAGTTGTCACGCGATATCGTTGACGGGAAATACACGCTGGCTGCAGCGCGCGAGCGGCTCCGGGAGATCCGTGACATGAAGCCGCACCCCTATTGGGAGCAGGTACTGGCATCGGCGCTGGGCAGCGCAAGCTTCTGCATCGTGTTCGGCGGCGGCATGCTCGACTGCGCTGCCTCCTTCGTCTGCGGTATCCTGCTCTGGCTCTTCGTCCTCTTTGTCACGGCCCCGCACATGACCAAGATCGTGGGCAACATCGTGGCCGGCCTCTTTGTCACGGGGCTCTGCATCTTCTTCCACCGCATCGGTTTCGGCCGCAGCCTGCCCAACATGATCATCGGTGCCATCATCCCGCTGATTCCGGGCGTGCCGTTCGTCAACGGTGTCCGGGACCTGGCCAATGAAGATTACATCGCGGGTGCCACGCGCCTGCTTGACGCGGTGCTGGTGTTCTTCTGTATCGCGGCCGGCGTGATGCTGGCCTTCGTGGGCGACAGCCTGATCTCCGGATCGATGATCGTGCTGCAGGGCATGTCGGTCGACCCCTTCACCTTCCGGATGCCCGTGCAGATCGTGGCGTCGTTCATCGGCACGGCGGCCTTCGCGGTGCTCTTCGGCGTGCCGCGCAAATACTATGTACTCTGCGGTATCTGCGGTGCGCTGGGATGGATACTGTATATGATCCTCGCGCGCTATGCGGGATTCACGCCGCCTGTCGCCACGGTCTTCGCCACGATGCTCGTGATGCTTTCGGCCCGGTACGCCTCCGTGCTCGACCGCTGCCCGGCCATCGTCTTCCTGCTCTGCGGCATCTTCCCGCTCGTCCCCGGCGCCGGCGTCTTCTGGACCTCCTACTACGTGGTCACCGACCAGCTCCGCCTCGCCCTCGGCAGCGGCTTCATGGCCGTCAAAGTCAGCATCGCCATCGTCATGGGCATCATCCTCATCAGCGAGCTTCCGAACCGCTTCTTCTCCTTCCGGCCCAAATCTCATCGGCTATCCTGACGGGCCGCCACTGAGCGAGCGTGGCAGATAAATAGCTGATACCCAGACAAATAAATGATATCGGTTGCGCATTTTTACGCAACCGATATCATTTAAAGCGCTCGATGTCAGCTAGTTACCCGCCACGCCCCAAAGACGCTAAGGAGGCTGTTTGACAATAGACGGTTATAGCGTCCGGCGGATGGCGTCGGACCAGGCGGCTTTGGCGGCGGCGACGGTGTCGGGGGGCATCGTCGGCTTGAAGCAACGCTCTGCCTGCCAGACGGCTTTGAGTTCATCGATGTCGGACCAGAAGCCGGTCGCCAGGCCGGCGAGGAAGGCGGCGCCCATCGCCGTGGTCTCCGTCGTGCTCGGCCGCACGACGTCCACGCCCAGCAGGTCCGCCTGGAACTGCATCAGCAGATTGTTGCGCGCCGCGCCGCCATCGACCTTCAGGTTCTGCAGCGGCACGCCGGCATCTTTCTCCATCGCCGCGACGATGTCCATAGTCTGGAACGCGATGCCGTCGAGCGCCGCACGGGCGATGTGCGCCGCCGTCGTGCCGCGCGTGATTCCGTAGAGGCTGCCGCGCGCATCCGCATTCCACCAGGGCGCGCCCAACCCCGTCAGCGCCGGCACGAATACCACGCCGCCCGCATCCGGCACGCTCGCCGCAAGTGCCTCGACCTCGTCCGACGAACGGATGATGCCGAGTCCGTCGCGCAGCCACTGCACCACGCTGCCCGCCACGAAGATGCTGCCTTCCAGCGCGTAATCCACGCGCTCGCCGATCTTCCAGGCCACCGTCGTCAGCAGGTTGTTCTGCGAAGCCATCGGTTTCGGGCCGCTGTTCATCAGCAGGAAACTGCCGGTGCCGTAGGTGCATTTCACGGAGCCCGGCTCCAAGCACATCTGCCCGAAGAGCGCCGCCTGCTGGTCGCCGGCGATGCCGGCGATCGGCACCTGCGCACGCGTGTTGTAGCCGTAAATCTCACTCGACGAGGCGACGCGCGGCAGCATCGAGGCCGGCACGCCGAAAAGTTTCAGCAGATCAGCGTCCCAGTCGAGCGTGTGGATATTGAAGAGCAGCGTGCGCGAGGCGTTGCTCACGTCGGTCACATGCACCATCCCCTTGGTCAGATTCCAGATCAGCCAGCTGTCGACCGTCCCGAAACGCAGCCGCCCTTTCTCGGCCCGCTCGCGGGCACCCGGCACGTTGTCGAGGATCCATTTCACTTTCGTGGCGCTGAAATACGGGTCGATCAGCAGACCCGTCTTTTCACGGATCATGTCGGAAAGGCCCTGGCGCTTGAGCTCGTCGCAGAGAGACGTGGTCCGGCGGTCCTGCCAGACGATGGCGTTGTAGACCGGCTTGCCCGTGACGGCATCCCAGACGATGGTCGTCTCGCGCTGGTTGCTGATTCCGATGCCGCAAATCTTGAAATCGGAGTCCCATAGCGAGGCGATGGCTTCGGCCATGACGGCCGACTGCGACGACCAGATTTCGACGGGCTTCTGCTCCACCCAGCCAGGCTTTGGGAAGTATTGCGGAAACTCTTTTTGGCTGGTTATCACGATGTTGCCTTCGTGGTCGAAGACGATGGCGCGGGAGCTGGTCGTTCCCTGGTCGAGGGCGAGGATATAGGCGTTTTCTTTCATGAGAGAAGTCGGTAGATGACAAATTTAAAGAATTTGCCGCGAATTGCCGCGGCGGCGCCGATTTATTTGTAATTTTGGATGATGGTTGCCACGCTCGATTTTCTTGTTAAACGTTTCGAAACGTTTGACCACGCTTATTTCGACGGCGCGCTGCCGCCGGTCCCCATCAAATTGGGCCGGGCGGTGCGCAGTCTCGGGTCGTGTACCTACAAGAAGCGGCGCAAGCTATTCGGCAAGACGGAATACTATGACTTCTGCATCCACGTCAGCACGCGCTACGACCTGCCGGAAGAAGAACTCGAGGACGTTCTGCTTCACGAGATGATCCACTATGAGATCCTGGTCAACCAGCGGCAGGACACGTCGGCGCACGGGCGCCTGTTCCGGGCCCGGATGAAGCAGTTCAACGAACAGTACGGCCGGCATATTTCGGTGTCGCACCGCCATGCGCTGCCGCCGGTGGCCGCCCCGAAGGATGCAAAGCCCCAGGTCGTTGCGCTGGTCCGGATGAAAGACGGCCGGACCGGCGTCAAACGTCTGCCGGCAGACCAGCGGCGGATCAGCGCCTATCGGCGGGGTCTGCTGCGCAGCGGCGAAGTCGCCTCCGTCGACTTCTACCTGAGCGACGACCCGTACTTTCTGCGCTTCCCGAAATCTTCTGCCCTGAACATCTTCTTTCCCGCTGACCCTGATCTGCTTACGCACTTCACTTCCGCCACCCCGTTGGGATTTTCGTAAAAGTTTTCGTAATTTTGTATGATCAAGCAAATTATCGATCATGACAGAGCATTTTAGCTTAGCGGCTTCGGCTGATGGGCTGACGCTGGCGGCCATGCTGGTGACGTCGGCAGCGAAGCCGAAGGCGGTCGTGCAGTTCGTGCACGGCATGTGTGAGCACAAGGAACGTTACGAGGAGACCATGAATTATCTGGCGGAGCACGGCTACGCATGTGTCATCCATGACCTTCGCGGACATGGCGCATCCGTCAAAAACGCCGAAGACCTCGGTTATATGTATGGCGGTGGCTGGCAGGCCCTCGTCGAAGACATCCGCCTGGTCAACGACTGGATACACCAGCACTTTCCCGACCGAAAAATCTTCCTTTTCGGCCACAGTATGGGCTCGATGGTTGTGCGTTCTTTTGCCAAACGCTATGACGACCGCATTGATGCTCTCGTCGTCTGCGGAAGTCCTTCCGACAATCCCGCTAAATCCGCCGGCAAAATCCTGGCAGGATTCTTTGGCAAAACCAAAGGTTGGCACTATCGTCCCAAACTCCTTCAGCAAATGTCGTTCGGCGCCTACAACAAGCCTTTCGAAAAGGAAGGCTGGGCCGCCGCCTGGGTCTGCTCCGACCCCAAGACCCTGAAGGCCTACCACGCCGATCCGCTCTGCCAGTACGTCTTCACCGCCAACGGCTTCTACAACCTGCTGGGCCTGATGCAGGACTGCTACAGCCTGAAGCGCTGGACGCTCCGCAACCCGCAGCTGCCCGTCCATTTCATCTCCGGCGCCGAAGATCCCTGCCGCGGTAACGACAGCCAGTTCCGGAAGGCGGTCGAAGCACTGCGAAAGGCCGGTTACACACGCGTTACATCAAAATTATATCCCGGCATGCGCCACGAAGTCCTGAACGAGACCCGCCGCGCCGAAGTCTGGGACGACATCCTCCGCTACTTTGAAAACCTCTGAAATAAATTCCGTGTAAAAACGTTTAGAAACGTTTAATAACGCCATGCTTACCATCTACTGCAAAAACACCCGCACCTCCCAGCGCTTCAACGAAGGCACTACCCTCGAGGAGATGCTCCCGTCCTTCGAATTCGACCGCCCGTATCCCATTGTCTCGGCCAAGGTCAACAACGTCTCGCAGGGCTTGCGCTTCCGCGTGTACAACAACCGCGACATCGAATTCCTCGACCTGCGCGACCCCAGCGCCCGCCGCGTGTACTGCCGTTCCTTGTGCTTCCTGCTCTGCAAGGCCGCGCAGGACGTCTGCCCGAAGTCCCAGATGGAAATCAAGCATCCCATCTCCAACGGCTATTTCTGCGAGCTCCACAAACTGGATGGCGGCGAGATTCAAGAAGCTGATATCCAGAAGATCAAGGCACGGATGCAGGAGATCATCGACCGGAACCTGCCCTTCCACCGCCGCGAAGTACGGCTAGAGGAGGCTATCGAGATATTCCGGGAAAACGGCTACGAGGACAAGGTGCGGCTGCTGGAGACGAGCGGCCAGCCCTACGTGGACTACTACATGCTTTGCGATACGGTAGATTATTATTATGGCCGCCTGCTGCCCTCCGCAAGCTACATCACGGTGTGGGATATCATTCCGTATCATGGCGGTATACTCTTGCGCGTCCCGGACCGCCTGTATCCGGAGCGCCTGGCCACGTTTATCGACCAGCCCAAGACCTTCGAGGTGTTTACGGAAGATTTCAAATGGAACAAGATCATGGACATGCAGAACGCGGGCGACGTGAACCGCATCTGCCTGGCGGGCGGTGCCTCGGACCTGATCCAGATTTCAGAGGCGCTGCAGGAGAAGAAGCTGGTGCAGATGGCGGAGGAGATCGAGCGGCGCTACAACGACCCGGTCAATCCGGTGCGCATCGTGCTGATCACGGGCCCGTCGAGCAGCGGCAAGACCACCGTGACGCGGCGCCTGAGCGTGCAGCTCAAGGCCTGCGGCCTGCGGCCCATCTCGTTCTCGACCGACGACTATTTCGTGAACCGCATCGAGACGCCGAAACTTCCGGACGGCAGCTATGACTTCGACAATTTCGAGACAGTGGACCACCGCGCCCTGGAAAAGGACGTGCTCAAACTCCTGCGCGGGGAAGTGGTGGACGTGCCGGAATTCAATTTTGTGACGGGTCGCCGTGAATACAATGGCAAGCATCTGCAGATGGCTCCGGGCCGTGTTCTGCTCATCGAGGGTATCCACGCGCTCAACCCGCAGCTGATCCCGCAGGTTCCGAAGGAGAGCACCTTCAAGATCTTCATCTCGACGCTTACCAGCATTGCGCTGGACGATCACAACTGGGTGCCCACCAGCGACAACCGCCTGTTGCGCCGCATCATCCGCGACTACAACAAGGGCGCTTTTTCTGCGCGCGAGACTATCAACCAGTGGCCCAACGTACGGCGCGCCGAGGAGCAGTGGATCTATCCGTACCAGGAAAATGCCGACGTGATAGGTCGTAAT
>JAEETO010000113.1 GCA_016290385.1 Bacteroidales bacterium
TCCGAGAACGACGGGACATCCAGACGCCAACTGTCTTCACCAAGATCCCGATCGAGATAATCCATCACCGCAAGCTTCTGTCCGTTCTCGTATTCAGCCGTCAGGATCCAGCGCGGACGGGAACTGTCTTCTTTCGCAAGGTCCTCGCCGGTATAGGAAGCCATGTGGTTCCAGCGGATTACGTTGGCGAGCCGCTGCCCCAGGTATTCATCCACGTCTTCATAGCTCCGGCTCTTGTCCTGGCCGAACAGCCGGACCGAGGCCGAACAACCCGTATCCTTTTTCTGGAAGACATAGCTTTCCGTCCCTTCCTCGCCATGCCATTCGTAGCGGAAGGACGTCAAGGCCACCTCTTCCGCCGGCTCCTGGTAGAGCCAGCGGGAGAGCGTGCCTTCAACTTTTCCCAAGGCTTCCGCCCCGCCTTTCGGCGGATAGGCCATATACCCGCTGCACGAAGAGGAAGAGCCGTCGGAGAAGCGCAGTTCCAGCGACCAGGAGTCGCCGTCGAGGATTTCCATCTTCGGCTGGTAGTGCCCGCTGTAACGGTCCATACGATACTCCCGGACGATGGCTTCGAGCGTATCCATGAGCGCCCCGTCGGCCTCGAACACGCGGTGGCGGTCGTTGCCGATTTCTACTACGACACGGGTCCTGCCATTTTCCAGCCGTTCGGCGCTGTAGTCGATATTGCTGTAGGCATGGTAGCCGTGCGTACCGCCGCAGCGGACGTACTGCAGCCGGACATCGTCAGGCAAGCCGGGCGCATTGTGCCCACATCCCAGAAAAGAGAGAAGGGACATCAGGAACAGATATTTGGCCACCAGATTCATTTATTTCTTTTCGTCACGGCCCTTGTCGGAACGATGCAGCAGGCCGCGGCCGCCTTCGCGGCGCGGGCCACGGTCACGACCGCCTTCACGGCGTCCGCCTTCCTTGCCTTCTTTGCCGTCCTTGTCGCGACGCAGGCCGCGCGGGCGGCGTTCAGGCTCCACGTAGCCTTCCGGCTTCTCGGTCAGCGCGCGCATCGAGAGACGCATCTTGCCGGCCTTCGGGTCGTATTCGAGCAGCTTGACATCGACTTCGTCGCCGACGGCCAGGACGTCCTCGACCTTGTCGGTCTTCGTCCAGGCGATCTCGGAGACGTGCAGCAGGCCTTCCTTGCCCGGCATGATCTCGATGAACGCACCGAACTCGAGGATGGAGACGACCTTGCCGTGATAGACCTGGCCGACCTCGGGAACCGCGCAGATGCCCTTGATCCAGTCGACAGCTTTCTGCATGTTATCGGCGTTGTCGGAAGCGATGTCCACAACACCTTCGGTCATGTTGGTGCCCGGAATCGGCTCCTCGTCGATGTTGATGACGGTGCCGGTCTCTTTCTGGATCTTCTGGATGGTCTCACCGCCCTTGCCGATGACGGCACCGATGAATTCGGAGGCGATGCGGAGCTGGACGATACGCGGCACGAACGGCTTGTAGTCGGCACGCGGCTCAGGAATCACCTTGAGCATTTCGCCCATGATATGCATGCGGCCCTGGCGTGCCTGCTCGAGGGCTTTCTCCAGCACTTCGTAGCTCAGGCCGTCGACCTTGATATCCATCTGTGTGGCGGTGATACCGTCTTTCGTGCCCGTGACTTTGAAGTCCATGTCGCCGAGGTGATCCTCATCGCCAAGGATGTCGGTCAGGATGGCGTAGCGCTCGTTCGGGCGCTCTGCGTCAGTGATCAGGCCCATGGCCACGCCGGCCACCGGCTTGCGGATCTTCACGCCGGCGTCCATCAGGGCGAGGCAGCCGCCGCAGACGGAGGCCATGGAAGACGAACCGTTCGATTCGAGGATGTCGGAGACGACGCGGACAGCGTAGGGATTCTCCGGGGCAAGCGGCATAACGGCCTTGAGGGCGCGCATGGCCAGGTTGCCGTGGCCGATCTCGCGGCGGCCGGTGGCGCGCTGCGGCTTGGCCTCACCCGTTGCGAACGGCGGGAAATTGTAGTGGAGCACGAACTGCTGGTCGTCCTGGATCAGCACTTCGTCCTGCTCCTTCATGTCGAGCTTGGTGCCGAGGGTCACCGAAGCGAGCGACTGGGTCTCTCCGCGGGTGAAGATGGCGGAGCCGTGGGCGCAGGGGAGGTAGTCCACTTCGCACCAGATCGGACGCACTTCGGCGGTGGTGCGGCCGTCGAGGCGGCGGCCTTCATCGAGGATGAGGTTGCGCATGGCTTCCTTCTCCACGTCGTGGTAGTAGCGTTCCACGAGCGGGGTCTTCTCCTCGAGTTCCTCTTCGGGAATCGTGGCGAGGAAGTCGGCCTTGATGGCTTCGAAAGCGTCGGCGCGCTCGTGTTTCGGGAGGGCGGCCTTCGCGGTCTCGTAGCAACGGCTGTAGCAGGCTTCGTGGACGGCTTTCTGCAGCTCTTCGTCCTCGACATCGTGCGGGTAGTCACGTTTGTTGACGTCGGTGCCGAGTTCGTGCATGAGTTCTTTCTGCACGCGGCAGTGGCGCTTGATCTCTTCGTGGGCGAACTTGATGGCCTCGAGCATGTCGTGCTCGGAGACTTCCTTCATCTCACCCTCGACCATCATGATATTCTCTTCGGTGGCGGCGACCATCAGTTCGAGATCGGCGCGCTCCATGTCCTTGAAGCCCGGGTTGATGACGAACTGGCCGTCGATGCGGCAGACGCGCACTTCGGAGATCGGGCCCTGGAACGGCAGGTCGCTGGAGGCCAGTGCCGCGGAAGCGGCCAGGCCGGCGAGTGCGTCGGGCTGGATATCTTTTTCTGCTGAAATCAGCATCACGTTGACAAATACTTCCAGGTGGAAGTCCGCTGGCCAGAGCGGGCGGATGGGGCGGTCCACGAGACGGGAGATCAGGATCTCATAGTCGTCGGGACGGCTTTCTCTTTTCAGGAAGCCGCCAGGGAAACGGCCCGCGGCGTAGTACTTCTCCCGGTAGTCAACCTGGAGCGGGAGAAAATCGGTTCCTTCTTTTACTTCTGTGGCAGCGGTTACGGTCGCCAGGAGCATCGTTCCTCCCATTTTCACGACCGCCGAGCCGTCAGCCTGCTTGGCAAGCTTGCCGGTCTCGATTTCGATTGTCCGACCGTCGGACAATGCAATGGTTTTCTTGATAATGTTCATATAACGTCTTAGTGTGTCTTCATACAAAAAAGGCCGCTGCAAGCGGCGGCCTTGATTCGTTCCCTGGAGATTACTTACGGAGGCCGAGGGCCTTCACGATCTCGCGGTATCTCTCAATATCCTTTTCCTTCAAATAGTCGAGGAGCTGACGGCGCTTGCCCACGAGGCGGAGAAGGGCACGCTGGGTGTTGTGATCCTTCTTGTTGGCCTTGAGGTGCTCGGTCAGATGAGCGATACGGTAGGAAAACAAAGCAACCTGACTCTCAGGCGAGCCGGTGTCAACATTAGACTTTCCGTATTTGCCGAAAATCTCTTGCTTCTTGTCTGCGTTCAAATACTCTGACATATTGCAAAAAATTGTTTAAGGGGCTGCAAAGGTAAGGATTATTTTTAACTCTGCAACTTTTTATCGTACAATTATTTTGCAAGAGCGCTCAGTTTCTCGCAAAGACCGTCGAGGCCCGTGAGCAGCTCGGCGCCGATACGGTTGTAGTAGGCGCGCTTTTTCACGTCCTTCGGAGCGTGGTTCACCTTGTCGACCAGTTCGTCGGCCAGGTCGCTGGCCTCGTTGATGAGACCTTCCACCTGTTCCATGTCTTTTTCGGGATGCAGCATGGCGAACAGGAGGCAATCCTCCACGAAGTCGCCGATCAGGAATTCGATATCCTTCTTGATATCACGAAGATTCATATTGATAGTGTTTTAAATTCGGGTGCAAAGATAATCATTTTTTTGGTTCCTCCCTTTGTTTTCTTTTCCGCCAGACGGTTCTGTGGTGACGACCGACGAGATGCTAGTTCTCGCGCGGTACACCTGGAAAGCTTTATGCTCGTAAAGATATAGCTACACAGTTTCAAAAGTCGGCCAAATTCAGCAAAAATTGCTCATTTTGGCCGATTTTCTACGGCATATTAAAGATATTCTATTATCTTTGTAACAAGTAATTAGCACATTTATGAACCCATCCACAGTTATCGGTAGAGAGGAAGAACTTTCCACCATCTCAAGACTCTATTCATCAGAACGTTCAGAGTTCCTTGCCATTTACGGCAGACGACGTGTCGGCAAGTCTTTCCTGATTGAAGAGGCGCTTGAAAACAAATTCTCCTTCATGACAGTCGGCCTGTACATTAAGGTTGACAAGGACGATACCGAGAAGGTTGAATCCTACCGACAGCAGCAGCTCCGGCATTTTTACAGCAGTCTTTTGGAATATGGCTTGCCGGAAGAAGGTAATCCCGCTCCCTCCAACTGGCTGGATGCATTGAATCTGCTCAAAAAACTCCTGTTGAGCAAGCGAGCCCGTCGCAAAGTGGTCTTCATCGATGAACTGCCCTGGCTTGCCGGCCCCCAGTCCGCCGAGCTGGTGAGTGAACTCGGTTTCTTTTGGAACCAGTGGGCCAGAAAGCGTAAGGACATTTTCCTCATCGTGTGCGGTTCCGCCACCAGCTGGATGATAGACAATGTGCTAAGGGAATACGGTGGCCTGTATGGAAGAACCACCGAATCCATCGCCCTCAAACCTTTTACCCTGGCCGAATGCGAACGTTACTGGGAAAAGCGAGGATTCCATCTTTCCCGGTACGAGGTGGCATTGACCTATATGGTAATCGGCGGAGTTCCATACTACATGGATCGTTTCCGGACAGACAGGACAATGGCCGACAACATCAATACCATTTATTTTGGCAAGGACAAGGCCCGCCAAGAGTTTAAAGATGTTTATGCCGGTCTCTACTCAACATCTGATGTTTATATCAAAGTGATCCGGCAACTTGGGAAGAACTTCTACGGAATGTCACGGAACGACCTCCTTGATGCCGTGGACAAGAAAGGAGGCGGGAACTTCTCCGATGTCCTCGAAAATCTGGTTGATTCCGGCATCATCCGAAGTTACACCCTCTTCGGCGGTCCCCGAAAGCAGACCATCTATCAGCTGATGGACTTCTTTACCCTGTTCTACCTGCGCTTCTGTGAAAATCCGGAATTCACATCCTGGCGTTCGGTGCAGAGAAGCAAACCATTCTACACCTGGGCAGGCAATACCTTTGAGCTTCTGGTCATCGAGCACATGCCTCAGCTCGCCGATGCTCTACGAATTAAGGAATACGCCACTCCTTTCAGCTGGAGAGGAAATACACCTGAAGGAGAGGGCGTCCAGATTGACCTGGTAATACCAGCTACAGCTGAGCGGGCCGACTACATCTGCGAGATGAAGTTCTCGGAGGGCAAGTACGTCCTCAAAGATGCTGACGTCACAGAGATCACCAATCAGATTGCTGCATTAAGAAACTCTACCATTCACAAGCCCAGCCACTCAATTTATGTGGCTTTCGTGACATCGTTCGGAGGAACTGATTCTAAGCATAAAATATATATAAATGATATAGTTACGCTTGACGATCTGTTCCGATAATCCGGCCAAAACACAGTTTTTCTGTCCATTTTGGCCGAATTTCTAGAATAACTGCCTGTGCCTGACTCCACAGCCAGGCCGAATTACGAATTGAAGCCCGAACCCCTCGGGCTTCTTTCGTAAAGAATTGATAATCAGTATCTTGTAAGCATTCCTCGCGCCGGCGGGGCGATGAGCCCACAAGTGACTATATATCAATCAATTACGTATCGTTGAGATGTTTGCAACATCTCAGACTCCATAAA
>JAEETO010000022.1 GCA_016290385.1 Bacteroidales bacterium
CGGAATAAGTTGTTGCGATCATGGTCTTCCTTTTTCCGCAAAGATACGTACTTATTTGCGTACTCGCAAGAGAATATGCTCCCATTTCTATTTTTTTCAGGCAAAGAAAAGTAAAAACTTCCAGAGAGAGCCCGCAAAAAAGCAATTAAAACATTATTGTCAACAACAACATGATCCGCTGTCTCACTCGCTGCTATCCAGTTAGGTTGTGGATATCTTGGGGATAGATATTTTTTGCCGTACGGCAAAAAATGCATACCTTTGCATCCCGGTTTAATCTAATCGGGATTTCAATGATCACACCTTTAGAAGAATCAAGCCTGCGGCTGGCAGGCCTGTGGGACGACACGAGCCTTTACGAGCTTCAGGTCCCGAATCTTCACAATCGATACTATCTTCTGAGCGGTCCGGGAAGCCGCCACCTTCTCTCTTCCCCTGAAGTCATCGGCTTTCCCTGCTACACCGCCCTTCTTGATGAAACTGTCGCCGCCCTCCGCCATCTTCGTTCCCATGGCCTGGGCGGCAACCTCGATATATTCACCATCCTTCGCGGTGGTCTCAACTACCCGCTGGAAGAAGCAGCCGCACGCTGTGGCATCCGTGTCCGCGACATGCACTTCGTCTCCAGCGAGCGGGTTGCCGAAAACCACGTGATCAAGGGATTGGAGATCAAATACGACAAGATTCACCCGACACGCAACCGCGTGCTGGCCATCGGAGACATCCTGGCCACCGGCGACACTTTCCACTATTGCTTCGAGCATCTGATGCGGAAGTTCCTGAAGGAGGGCGGCAGCATCCGCCGCATCATTTTCTTCACCATCGGCGGCACGCGCGCATTCCGGGTCATGGAGGAGCTTTCCGCGAAGCTTTCCGCAATTTTCGCAGGTTTCGAAGGCATCGACTGCTTCTTCTTCGAAGGCGCCTTCACCGTATACGAGGATAAGGGCGTGAGCGGCATCAACCATCCGGACATCGATTTCGGCTGGAAGGACGGTGTCGTAGCCCCCGAATTCCGGCGCTATATCATGGAGCGGCCGGACGCGCTGCTCGAAAAATGCATCATCTACGACGGCGGCGCGCGCCGGTACCAGATTCCCGTCCATTTCGAGGAAGTGCTCGAGTATTGGGAAGGGATCCGCGACCGCGCCGGACGTATCGACGTCCAGGCGCTCGTGGAAGAAAAACTCGGTTACGCGGGCCCGCTGGCATTCGAAGATTGGCTGGCCGTAACGCACCTGGAAGGCCTCGACGGCCTGGAACCGCTCTGGCAGGCGGAGCAGGCCATGCTGCAGCGCAAGATAGACCTGCGGGAAATCGCCCTGCGCCGTATCGCATCGATCAATAATCTAAAACAACAATATGAAAACGACTGATGTTGACTACACCGACCGCGCGGTGGACCGCGAAGGACGGAAATCAAACCTGAGTATGTTCATGGTGATGCTGGGCTTCACCTTCTTCTCCGCCAGCATGTGGGTGGGGCAGCAGCTGGCTGCCGGCCTGGACTGGTGGGGATTTGTCATGGCCTTGCTGCTGGGCGGCCTGATCCTGGCGGCTTATACGGGATCGCTCGGGTTCATCGGAGCCGAAAGCGGTCTTTCGCTGGACATGCTCGCCCGCCGCAGCTTCGGCACGAAGGGCAGCTACCTGCCCAGCGCGATGATCAGTTTCACGCAGATCGGATGGTTCGGTGTCGGTCTGGCGATGTTCGCCATCCCCGTGGCCAAGGAACTGATGGGCCTCGACGTGACGCCCGACCACATGCCCTGGCAGGGCTACCTGCTGGTCGCCATCGCCGGCGTCCTGATGACCGCCAGTGCCTATTTCGGCATCAAGAGCTTGACGATCATCAGCTACATCGCCGTTCCGGCCGTCGCCGTCCTGGGTACCGTCGCCATGATCCTGGCGATCAGAAGCGGTGACAAGGGTCTCATCGAGCAGTTCTCCGAGGGGAGCAAGACGATGGGCGTCATCGCCGGCGCAGGTCTGGTAATCGGCAGCTTCGTCTCGGGCGGCACGGCGACACCCAACTTCACGCGCTTTGCCAAGAGCGGTCGCGTTGGCCTGTGGACCACGGTGTTCGCTTTCTTCATCGGCAACTCGCTGATGTTCCTCTTCGGTGCGGTTTCCAGCATCTATGCAGGCGGCAACGATATTTTCGAGGTGATGCTTAACCTCAATCTCTTCTATCTTGCCGTGCTGGTACTCGGCCTCAACATCTGGACGACCAACGACAACGCTCTCTATACGGGCGGTCTCGGCCTGTCGAACATCTTCGGCCTTTCCAAGAAAACGATGGTCCTCATCTCCGGCCTGATCGGCACCGTGGCTGCCGTATGGCTCTACTGGAACTTCTGCGGCTGGCTCAACGTGCTCAACTGCACGCTGCCGCCGGTGGGCATCATCCTGGTCCTCCACTACTTCATGAACCGCAAGGCTTATCAGGAGGACAAGGTTCCTGTGAAGACCGTCGACTGGTGGGCCATCGCCGGTGTGGTGCTCGGCGCCGTCGTAGCCAACCTCGTGAAATGGGGCTTCCCCGCCATCAACGGCATGGTGGTCGCCGCTATCTGCTTCCTGATCGGCCAGTCCGTCCAGAAGAAATAAGCGGTTTACTTTCCAGCTTTGTCCAAAACCAGTGTGCGGTCGCCGAAGACCGGCTCGATGTAGGGACGGGAGGAGCGCTCGAGGGCACGGCCGATGCGGATCAGGAGCGTGGAGTCGCGGTGGCGGGCTTCGGCGATCTTGCGGTCGAGATCGCGGACCTGCGGGTCGAAGCCTTGGTCGAAGAAACCGGCGCGAGCTTTCAGTTCCAGCACTTTACGTACTTTCGCGTCGAGCTCTTCGAGCGGCCAGACGCCTGTTTCCACAGAATCGGCGATAGCGTCGATGGAACATTTGATATCTTCGGGCATCAGAATCATGTCGCTGCCGGCACGGTAGACGGCGGTGTTAACTTCGAGGGGGGTACGGCCGGCGGCCACGCCCTGCATGCCCACGGCGTCGGTGATCACCACGCCGTCGAATCCCTGCTCACCCCGAAGCAGATCTTTCATGCAAGGGGCTGAGATCGACATCGGTACCCCCGTGGAATCGATGGCCGGGATGCTCATGTGAGCCACCATGATCATGGCGACTCCCTCATCTATCAGCTTCTGGAAGGGAACCAGCCCCACGCTGTCAAACTGGGCACGGTCGTAGAGCACGACCGGCATCTCGTAATGGGAATCGACCCTGGTGACGCCATGGCCGGGATAGTGCTTGGCGCAGGCGAAGACGCCTTTGTCCTGCATGCCATGCATATAGGCAGCCGCGAAACGACCCACCCTTTCCGGGTCACTGTCGAAGGAGCGCTGGCCGTCGGATTTGTCATACGCGTCCGGGCAGACATCGACCACCGGGGCGTAATTGACATAGATGTTCAGGTCGCGGAGTTCCTGTCCGACATTGCGGCCCATCTCATAGAGCAGCTTTTCGGCCCGGCGGCCCTCCATTCGGCCCAGGATGCGCTGGCGCGGATACGGGAGATATTCCGCAAAGCGCATGGCGGCACCCCATTCGGCATCCGTGGCCACCAGCAGCGGCAGGTCCGCCATCGACTGCAATTCGTTCATGCGGTCGACAAAGGGATGGATGGGACCGCGCATGATGATGAGTGCTCCGACACCATAGTCGCGGATGAGCGAATCCTGCAGGGCGCGCGTCGAGTCGCTCGGTTCCCGGCTGATCTCAAGAATGAAGAGTTGTGCGACTTTCTCGCGGATGCTCAGCTGCTGCATCAGCGAATCGACCTGTGCGGTGTGCCGGCGGTCAAGATGTTCCTGCCGGTTGTCACAGCATTGGAGCACCAGCGTCGCAAACACGCTCAGCCCCACCAGGACGATGAGGATTCGGGGGATGTTACGATGGGTCATAGGCTAGCTAGGACAGCAGGGTTTTGACGGCGGAAGAAATAGCGCGGCCGTCGGCGACGCCGGCGAGGCGCTTGGAGGCGACGCCCATGACCTTGCCCATGTCCTTGATAGAGGTAGCGCCGGTCTCGGCGATGATCTCCTTGATCCGGGTTTCCAGCTCTTCGGGCGAGAGCTGTTTCGGCAGGTAGCGCTCCATGACGCCGGCTTCCGCCAACTCGTTGTCGGCCAGTTCCTGCCGGCCGTTGTCGACATAGATCTGCGCGGTTTCCTTGCGCTGCTTGATGAGTTTCTGTATCATCTTCATCACATCGCCGTCAGTTACGTCCTTGGAGCCTCCTTCGGCGGTCTTGAAGAGGAGGATTTCATTCTTGACGGCACGCACCGCGGCCATCGCTACGGCATCCTTGGCCTTCATCGCGGCCTTGATGTCTTCCTGAATTTGTTGTTCGAGTGTCATAGTAATACAAATATAGTTATCTTTGTAAGAACGACAATCCAAAATAAAATCCGAATATGAAAAAACTGATCCTGATTGCCGCGCTCGTCCTGGCCGTATGGAGCCCCGCCGATGCGCAGAACCCTTTCCTGCAGAAACGCTACAAGACGCCGTATGAGATTCCGCCGTTCGAGGTCTTTACCATCGACAACTACCGCGAGGGCATGCTCAAGGGCATGGAGGCGGAGAAGGCCGAAATCCAGGCCATCGTGGACAATCCCGAGGAACCCAGCTTCGAAAACGTAATCGCTGCCCTCGACAAGAGCGGCAAGCTGCTCGGCAAGGTCCGTTCCGTGTGGGGGACGCTCAACAGTTCCAATTCGACGCCCGAACTCCAGGCCTTCGCCCGCGAGATGAATCCCATCACCGCCGCCCACAGCAACGAGATGCGGATGAACAAGAAACTGTTTGAAAAGGTAAAGTACGTCTATGACCACCAGGAAAAATACAACCTGGACAAAGAACAGAAACGCCTGCTGCAGAAGGTCTATGACGGGTATGTCAATGGCGGCGCCCTGCTCGACGACGCCAGACGCGCGGAAATCGCCAAGATCAACCTCGAGCTGTCCGACCTCCAGCTGAAATTCAGCCAGAACTTGTTGCATGACACCAACAACACTTATGTGACGGTCGACAACGTGAAAGACCTTGAAGGCCTGCCGCAGGACAACATCGACCGCGCCGCCGCCCTCGCCGAGCGCATCGGGCAGAAAGGCAAATACAGCTTCAACATGCAGCGTCCCAGCTGCAACCCCGTGCTGCAGTACTGCAAGAACCGCAACCTGCGCAAACAGGTGTACGAGATGTACAACAACCGTTGCAACCACAACGATGAATACGACAACAAGGCCATCGCCGCCCGCATCATCGCGCTGCGCCTGAAACGCGCGCAGATCATGGGCTATACCGACTATGCCGCCATGTCCCTCAAGGACCGCATGGCCGAGAACGCCGCCAACGTCTATGCCCTGCTCGACCAGATCTGGGCCCCTGCCGTCAAAAAGGCCAACGAAGAGATCGCCGACATCAAGGCCATGATGAAGAAAGACCGCGTGAAAGGTGAACCGCAGCCGTGGGACTACATGTACTATCTTGACAAGGCCAAGAAGGCCAAATTCGACATCGACGAGGAGAAAGTGTCAGAATATCTGGAGATCAACCAGGTACAGCAGGGTATCTTCTATGTGGCCAACAAACTCTACGGCCTGTCGTTCAACGAGCGCACCGAAGACTATCCGCAGTATGAGCCTACGGCCAAATCGTGGGACGTCATCGACCGCGACGGCAACGTGATCGCTATCTTCTACAGCGACTACTTCCCGCGCGACGGCAAGGGTGCCGGTGCCTGGTGCGGCGGCTTCCGCGGCCAGACCTATGACGGCGCACAGCGCGTGCAGCCCATCGTGACGAACGTCTGCAACATGACCCTTCCCTCCGGCGACAAGCCCGCGCTCCAGACCCTCGACAACGTCGAGACCATGTTCCATGAATTCGGCCACGCCCTCCACTCCTTCTTCCGCAACGTGCATTACGGCGGCGTAAGCGGCACGGAGCGTGACTTCGTGGAGCTGCCTTCCCAGATCAACGAGCACTGGGCCTTCGAGCCGGAAGTGCTGCGCGTCTATGCGAAGCACTACAAGACGGGCGAGGTGATGCCGCAGGAACTGATCGACAAGATCCAGGCGAGCGACAAATACGGCCAGGGCTTCGCCACGGTCGAATATCTCGCCGCTTCCTACGTGGACATGGACCTGCATGTACTGCAGGAAGTGCCGGCCGACCTGAACGTGATGGACTTCCAGGCGAAGAAGCTGGCAGAGCGCGGCATTCCCAGGCAGATCCTGCCGCGCTACAGCGTGACGAACTTCAGCCACTCGATCGGTGGCGGCTACAGCGCCGGCTACTACAGCTACATCTGGGCCGAGGTGCTTGACTGCGATGCCTTCCAGGCTTTCAAGGAGACGGGTGACATCTTCAACCAGGATGTGGCCCGGCGCTTCCGCCAGTACATCCTGACCCCTGGCGGCATCGACAAGGGCATGGTGATGTACCAGAACTTCCGCGGCCGCCAGCCGAGCGTCGACGGCTTGCTGGAGAACCGCGGCCTCAAATAATGAAACGGCTGCTGATCCTTTGGGCATTCCTCACGCTGGCCTGCGCGGGGAATGCCCAACCTTTTGTCTCGCAGCGCCCGGCACCGGCCGACCGCCTGTTCGTGAGCCGGGCCGTGGAAGACAAGATCGCCGAAGTCACTGCGCTGTTGAAGAATCCGCGGCTGGCATGGATGTTCGCCAACTGCTTTCCGAACACTCTCGACACCACCGTCCATTTCGGGAAAGACGAGAACGGCCGCTGGCGCACCTTCATCTACACGGGCGACATCCATGCGATGTGGCTGCGGGATTCCGGCGCGCAGGTCTGGCCTTATGTGCAGCTGGCGCCGCAGGACCGGCATCTGCAGAGCATGCTGGCCGGCGTGATCAACTGCCAGTTCTCGCTCATCTGCATCGACCCTTACGCCAATGCCTTCAACGATGGGCCGACGGGCACCGGCTGGCAGAGCGATATGACGAAAATGGGGCCCTGGCTCCATGAGCGCAAGTGGGAGATCGATTCGGACTGCTATCCCATCCGGCTGGCCTACCAGTACTGGAAAGTGACGGGCGACACGTCCGTGTTCGGCGACACCTGGCTGGAGGCGATCCGCAAGATTCTGACTACCTTCCGGGAACAGCAGCGCAAAGACGGTCCGGGGCCCTACCGTTTCCAGCGGAATTCGCCGGTTCCGACCGACACGCAGGCCGGCTACGGCTGGGGCAACCCCGTGCGTCCCGTGGGCCTGATCGCTTCGGCTTTCCGGCCGTCCGACGATGCCACGACCTTCTTGTTTCTCGTGCCGTCGAATTTCTTTGCTGTCAGCTCGCTGCGCAAGGCAGCCGAGATTCTGGAGACCGTCAATGCGCAGACCGGCCTGGCGCAGGAATGTCGGGAACTGGCCGATGAAGTGGAGCAGGCGCTACGGCAATTTGCTACCGTGGAGCATCCGAAATACGGGACGATCTATGCCTATGAGGTCGACGGCTTCGGCAACAAGCTGATGATGGACGATGCCAACGTCCCGAGCCTGCTGGCTATGGCCTATCTGGGCGATGTGGACCGGGAAGACCCTGTCTACCAAAATACCCGGCGCTTTGTCTGGAGTGAGGACAATCCCTATTTCTTCCGCGGGGAAGCAGCCGAAGGCATCGGCGGTCCGCACGTCGGCCGCGACATGGTCTGGCCGATGAGCATCCTGATGAAAGCGTTTACCGCCAGTGATGATGCAGAGATCAAATGGTGCATCGAATCATTGATGAAGACAGACGCCGGCACCGGCTTCATGCACGAATCCTTTCACAAGGACGACCCGGCGAAGTTTACCCGCGCCTGGTTCGCCTGGCCCAACACGCTCTTCGGCGAGCTGATCCTCAAGCTCATCGCCGACGGCAAGCTGCCGCTGCTCAATTCAATAGCATTGGAGAATTAGATTCTGTCGATTGTCGTCAGCAGGCAGGTCGCATAGGCGGCCACGCCTTCTTCGCGGCCGACGAAGCCGAGGCGCTCGGTGGTCGTAGCCTTGACGGAGACGCGGTCGACGGACAGGCCCATGACGTCCGCCAGGGCCTGGCGCATCCGGGGCACGAACGGCGCAATCTTCGGTTTCTGGGCCAGCAGCGTCACGTCCACGTTGACGACCGACCATCCCCTGTCGCGGATCATCTCCACGACACGGGCCAGGAGGATCTTGCTGTCAATCCCCTTGTAATCATCGGACGTGTCGGGGAAATGCTGCCCGATATCGCCCAGCGACAGGGCGCCCAGCAGGGCGTCGCAGAGCGCGTGAATGAGCACGTCGCCGTCGGAATGGGCCACGCAGCCCTTCGTGTGGGGAATCTTCACGCCGCCCAGCACCAGCGGAAGGCCTTCGGCCAGCTGATGCACGTCATATCCATTGCCTACCCGGAAATCCATAGAATACACTGATGTTTTCGCAAAGTTAAAAAATCATTATCTTTGTACCATGGCTTTTGGATTTAAATTCTGGCATATCCCCGAGCACCGGGTGTTCCACTACGAACCGCGCTACTACGACGAACGCAAGGAGCGCCTGGAAGAAATGTATAAAAAATACGGCAAGACGATGCCCAGCGAGGAGATCGACGAGATGGCCAAAAAAGAAGGCCTGATCGAGGAGAAGCCGAAACGCTACATCCCGGGCATGTACATCCGGGGGTCCTTCCGTGAGACCTACGAATCGAAACGCCTCTCCAAGGAAAAGGAAAACTCGCCGATGAGCATGGTCAAGAAACTGATCCTTGCGCTGACGATGATCGCCATCGCTGCCGCCGCCTACTATCTGTCGAAAGGCTTCATCCTTCTTTTGGTGCAATAGATGCTTCAGGTCCTTCCGCAAAACATATCCAACCTGATTGCCGCCGGTGAGGTGGTATCGCGTCCCGCTTCGGTCGTCAAGGAACTGGTAGAAAATGCCATCGATGCCGGCGCCAGGAGCGTCAGCGTCACGGTCCTCGATGCCGGAAAGACCCTGATCCAGGTCATCGACGACGGCTGCGGCATGACCCCGGAAGAAGCCGTGCTCTGCTTCGAGCGGCACGCCACCAGCAAGATCGCCACGGCAGAAGACCTGCAGCGTATCCTGACCTACGGTTTCCGCGGCGAAGCCCTTGCCTCCATCGCAGCCGTGGCCGAAGTGACGCTGCGCACCCGTCGCCCCGAAGACGAAGTCGGCACCCAGGTCGAAATCAGCGAATCGAAACCGCCCAGGGTCCAGCCCGTCGCCGCACCTGCCGGCAGCAACTTCGCCATCCGCAACCTGTTCTACAACGTCCCCGCCCGCCGCAAGTTCCTGAAATCGGACAACGCGGAGCTGCGTGCCATCATCCAGGAGTTCCTGCGCATCGCCCTCATCCGTCCGGACGTTGCATTCAAGCTCATTTCCAACGGAAAAGAGATCCACAACCTGCGTCCCGCCACTACCCGCAAGAAACGCATCCTCGACATCTACGGGATGAACCTGGCCCGGGAGCTGGTGGAAGTGAGCGTCGACACCTCGCTCGTACGCATCAGCGGCTTCATCGGCAACCCCGAAGATGCCCGCAAGAGCAGCGGCAACCAGTTCTTCTTCGTCAACGGACGCTATTTCCGCTCTCCTTTCTTCCACAAGGCGGTCTGCAAGCCCTACGAAAAACTGGTGCCCGACGAATATACGCCAGCCTACTTCCTGTATCTGGAGACGGAGCCCGAGCGCGTGGACGTGAACATACACCCGGCCAAGACCGAAGTGAAATTCGAGGATGAAGGCCTGGTCTTCGAAATCCTGACGGCAGCCGTCCGCGAGGCGCTGGGCAAGAACAATTTCACCCCGAGCATCGACTTCGACATGAAGGGCGCACCCGACATCCCGGTGTTCACCGGTCGGGACGACCGTTCCGGCAGCGGTTCGGGAAGTTGGACCAAGCCGCCGCGCATCGACTATTCACCGTTGTTCAATCCTTTCGACGAGGTACCCGCCCCGCCCGCGGACGTTCCGGTGCTGGATCCGGCACCCGGCTACGGGCGGCTTTTTGAAGAAGAAACTGCCGCTGCGGCCAGCAACCTGCTGGTCCTGCAGCGTCGCTATATTGCCACACCGGTCAAATCGGGCCTGATGGTGATCGACATCCGCCGGGCCCGCGAACGGATCTTCTATGAGCGCTATCTCGAAAAGATTGCGGAGCAGCAGTCCGTACGGCAGCAATCGCTCTTCCCCGTGACGGTCAAGCTCAATGCGGAAGACTATCTGGCCGTCCTGGAGCAGCCCGACCTGACCGCACGGCTGGGCTTTGACATCCAGGATTTCGGGTCGAACACCATTGTAGTCAACGCCCTTCCTGAAGGTTTCGGCTGCACGGAAGAAAGCGTCCGGCGGAGCATCGACGACCTGGTCGCCGCGTTGAAGGACGACACCTCGCTCGACGACCAGAAGCATCTGCTGGCTGCCCGGATGGCCGCTTCGGCCGCTGCCTGTGACCCCGGCAGCCTTCATCCTGAACAGGCGCAATTACTGGTGGACCAGCTCTTCGCCTGCCGCGAGCCCAAGCTGACGCCCGACGGACGCAGGTGTCTTACCATCATCACCTTAGAAGATTTAGAGAAAAAGATATGAGAAACCTTACCACCGCTGTCAAGAATCTGCTGATCATCAATATCATCGTTTTCCTGGGCACTGAGCTCATCGGCAACAGGATGTACGAACTGTTCGCGCTATTCCCTTTCGGCTCACCATTCTTCCGCTGGTGGCAATTCGTCACGCACATGTTCATGCATGGCGGTATCGGCCACATTTTCTTCAACATGTGGTCGCTCGTCGTATTCGGACCGACGCTCGAACGGATGTGGGGTGCAAAGAAGTTCCTGCTATACTATTTCGTCTGCGGACTGGGCGCCGCACTCTGCCATGAGCTGGTGCTCTACTATTTCGTGCATGGTGCGCTCAACGTGCCGACGGTCGGTGCCTCCGGCGCCATCTACGGCCTGCTGCTGGGTTTCGGCATGTTGTATCCCAATATCACCCTGACCCTGGTCTTCCCGCCCATTTCCATGAAAGCCAAGTGGTTTGTCGTGATCTTCGCGGTCATTGAGTTGTTGACCGGCATCACGGGCACCGCCGACGGCGTGGCTCACTTCGCCCACCTGGGCGGCATGCTCTTCGGCCTGATCCTGATCCTGATCTGGAAGAAGCAGGGAAAAATGTATACCGAATGGCAATAAAGCGGAAAAGGACTTTCGGGGGGGTGGTTTTCGCCTTGCTGGCCGTCGTGGCGGCCTGCGCGCTCCTGATATCCTGTCTGGCTCCGTTCCTTCACCCGACGAAGCATCCTGTGGTGATGTTTTTCGGGCTTTACTACATTCCGCTGTTCGTTCTCAACGTACTGCTCCTGCTTATCGCTGTTTTCCGGTACCCGCGTTCGTTGCTGATCCTCGTCATCGCCCTGATCCCGCCGCTGCTGATGGCCGAACGCTTCGTCAAGTTCGGCCGAGAAGAAGAAATACCCGAAGGTCCTTCCCTCTCGATCCTTACCTACAACGTGGGGCGCTACGATGCCGGCGGCCGCAAGATTACATCCGACGAAGCGGTTCCGGGCATCCGGCAGCTGCTCTCCGGCCAGAATGCCGACATCGTGTGCCTGCAGGAATTCGCCATCAAGGATACGAGTCTCCTGAACAGCTGCCTGCCCGCCTATCCCTACCAGGCCCGGCATCTTTTCAAGGGCAGCCGCTGGTTCGGCAATGTCACGCTCAGCAAGTACCCCATCGCGGGAGAGAGCGCGCTCACTTTCCCGGAAAGCCGCAACCTTTGCCTGGTGACCGACATCGACGTCCATGGCAGGACGCTCCGCGTTTACAACTGCCACCTGGAAAGCAACAGCATCTCGTTCACCTCCCTGGTCAAGCGGCTGTCGCACCGGGAAACCTTTACGGACGAAGTGTTACAGGTCCACGACAAGATGCGCGAAGCCACGAGCCGCCGCACCGAACAGGTGTCGGCCCTGCTGGAAAGCGAAGCACAGAGCCCGTATCCGAATATCCTCTGCGGTGATTTCAACGATTCACCGGTCTCCTACACCTATCACCGGCTGACCCGCAACCTGAAAGACAGTTTCGTGGAAGCGGGGCGCGGGATGGGCAGTAGCTATTCGGTGCTCTGGCCGATGCTTCGCATCGACTACATCCTTCTGCCCAAGGATTTCTCTGCCCGGGACCATGAGACGCTCCGCGTCCCCTGGTCCGACCATTATCCAGTACAAACGAATGTCTATTTTAAATAAGATGGAAAAAGAAATCGATCTCGAAGAAGTGAAGGCGGCCGTTGAAACGCTCAAGGCTGGCGGCATCATCCTCTATCCGACCGACACGGTCTGGGGCCTCGGTTGCGATGCCACCAACGAGGCCGCAGTGGCCCGGATCTATGAAATCAAGCAGCGCGCCGACAGCAAGAGCCTCATCACGCTGGTCGCCGATGCCGACATGCTGGGCAAATACGTGAAGGTAATCCCCGAGGTAGCCATCAACCTGCTCGAAGTCAACGACAAGCCGATGACCATCATCTATCCCGACGCCATGGGGCTGGCGCCCAATGTGGTGGCGGCCGACGGCACCGCCGGCATCCGCATCCCGATGAACGATTTCTGCGTGGAGGTCATCCGCCGCTTCCACAAGCCCATCGTCTCGACCTCGGCCAACATCTCCGGTGAGCCCGCCCCGGCCTGGTACGAAGACATCCCCGTCGAAATCATCGAAGCCGCCGACTGGATCGCCGACCCCTACCTCGAAGAAGGCGCCACCGGCGAACCCTCCCAGATCATCCAGGTGGGCCTGCACGGTGAAATCAAGATTATCCGGGAGTAGCTATTCGATCGTCCACTCGCAGCCGTCCTTGGTGTCCTTGATCTGGACGCCGAGGGCTTTGAGTTCGTCGCGGATGTGGTCGCTGGTCGCCCAGTCCCTGGCGGCTTTGGCTTGCTTGCGGACGTCGACGATCATGCCGATCAGGCCGTCGACGAGCTGACCGGAGCCGCTTTCGGCAGCTTCGTCTTCCAGGCCCAGCACATCGTGCAGCACTTCCGTGAAGAGCGTGTGGAGCGTCTGCCGGTCAGCCGGATTGATGACCAGTGACTTGTCCTTGACGCTGTTGACGATGCGGACGGCATCGAACAGCACGGAAAGGGCGATGGGCGTGTTGAGGTCGTCGCAGAGAGCTTCGTATACACGGTCGGGCAGCGCTGCGATTTCGGCGTTGGCCGGGGCTTTGGGGTCTGTGGGAAGCTTGTCCACATCCTTGGCGGCCTGCATCATCCGCTTGAGGCCCTTTTCAGCGGCCTGCAGGGCTTCGTTGCTGAAGTCGAGCGGGCTGCGGTAGTGGGCCTGCAGGATGAAGAAACGGATGGTCATCGGGCTGTAGGCCTGGTCGAGCACCCGGTTGTTGCCGGTGAACAGTTCGTCGAGGGTGATGAAGTTGCCCAGCGACTTGCCCATCTTTTGGCCCTTGATGGTGATCATGTTGTTGTGCATCCAGTAGTGGACGCCGCCCTGTCCGCGGGAAGCGGTGTTCTGGGCCAGTTCGCATTCGTGGTGCGGGAACATCAGGTCCATGCCGCCGCCGTGGATGTCGAACACTTCGCCCAGGTATTTCTCGCTCATGGCCGAGCACTCCAGGTGCCAGCCCGGGAATCCTTCGCTCCACGGCGATGGCCAGTGCATGATATGCTCGGGCGATGCTTTTTTCCACAGCGCAAAATCGAGCGGGGAATGCTTGTCGTCCTGTCCGTCGAGGTTGCGGGTCCCTTCACGGGTGTCTTCCAGGTTGCGGCCCGAGAGGATGCCGTAGTGGTGCTTCTCGTCGTATTTGGCCACGTCGAAATAGATGGAGCCATTGCTTTCGTAGGCGTAGCCGGCATCGAGGATTTTCTGGACCAGTGCTATCTGCTCGATGATGTGCCCGGAAGCGCGCGGCTCGATGGAAGGCGGCAGTACGTTGAGCTTCCGCATCGCATCGTGGTAACGCAGGGTGTAGGTCTGGACAACCTCCATGGGCTCAAGCTGTTCCAGCCGGGCCTTCTTGGCGATCTTGTCTTCTCCCGTGTCGGCGTCATTCTCCAGGTGGCCTACGTCGGTGATGTTCCGCACGTAGCGTACCTTGTATCCCAATTGCTTGAAGAGTCGGAACAAGACGTCATAGGTGATGCCGGGCCGCGCGTGGCCCAGATGGGCGTCGCCATAGACCGTCGGGCCGCAGACATACATGCCTACCATGCCGGGATGGACGGGAACAAACAATTCCTTCTGGTGCGTCAGCGTGTTATAAAGGTAAAAAGCTCGAGCCATTTTTGCAGATAAAGTTTGATAGCGATGGCAAAATTACGTATTTTTTGGCTTACTGCGACAAATGGCCCGAGTTCTTCAAGAAATCGGCCAGCCGGATGCAAGGACCTGCGCCCGCCTATTCGCGCACGGCAGGAAGACAGGGCTCCAGGCGGCCGGCGACCACTTCGACCATATTCCGTTCGGTCCCGTCGCTGGAGGTATACCGGGTGTTGCGGAGGCGGCCGACCAGCGAAACGAACGATCCTTTCCGGATGTCCTTGAAATCCATGATGTTCCGGCCTGCCCAGGCGGAGATGTTGTGCCAGGTAACCTCCTCGCGGAGTTCGCCGCTCTTTCCCCGGAATGCTTCATTCGTTGCCAAAGAGAACCGCGCAACCTGCGCATCTCCCACACTGAAAACCTTGGGATCGTGTCCGACGCGTCCCCGAAGTTCCACTCTGTTTAAAAATTCGTTCTCGATCATAATGCTTGTGTTTTGATGTTCGGGAGCAAAGTAAAGCACGAAAGAGCCGCGTAGCAAGAGGCTAAACGGATAGAAACGGGTAGAAACGTTTATACACGGCTCCGGGCCGCCGCCGAAAAGTTGGATTTTCACGCATTTTCCCGAGATTCAGTAAATCTTTCAACCGAGTTTTTATTTGCATGCCGTTGCGATTATCTTTGCCAGCAAAGGAGAGAAGACGATGGCAAGAACCTGTATCCGCTGCGGGAAGCCCTACGAGGGGCGTATCGACAAGAAGTTCTGTTGCGATGACTGCCGGACCGACTATCACAATCAGATCCGGCGGGAACGCGACCGGCGTTTCCGGACGGTCAACCGCATCCTTGCCAGCAACTGGAAAATCCTGTCCGCCGCATTGCGGGAAGGCCGCGACAAGCTGTCCGTTGCAGAACTGGCCGATCGGAACTTCAATTTCGAGGTCTATACGAATACCCGCCGCCTGATTCCGGGCCGTCGTACCTATTGGTGCTACAACTGTGCGTACCGGGTATCCCGTTCCGGTACGGTGCATATTTGGGAGGGCGGCTGCCAAAATAATGCGTATCTTTGAACCATGAACGAAAACCGCATCAATCCGCTGCTGGCGGAATCCCCGCTGCCGTTTGGCGCGCCGGTCTTCGACCGGATCGAAGAGAACGATTATCTTCCTGCTTTCCACGAAGCCATTGAATGCGCCCGGCGTGACATCCAGGCCATTGTCGACAACCCTGAGGCACCCGGTTTCAGCAACACCATCGAAGCGCTGGAAGCGGCCGGCCGTGATCTCGACCGGATCTCCGGCATCTTTTTCAACCTGACGGAGGCCTGTACCGACGACCATTTGGACAAGATCGCCGAAGAAGTGTCACCCCTGCTGACGCAGCACAATATGTCGATCCTGCTCAACGAACCGCTGTTCGCCCGCGTCAAGGCCGTATGGGAACAGCGGGCAGCCCTGCATCTTGACACCGAAGCGGACAAACTGCTGGAAGAGACCTGGAAATCTTTCGCCCGGCACGGCGCGAACCTTCCGCCCGCGCAAAAAGAGCGTTTCGCCAAAATCTCTGAAGAACTGTCGCTCGCCACGCTGAAATTTGGCCAGAACGTGCTGGCCGCCACCAATGCTTATATCCTGCACTTGACCGACGAAGCTGACCTGGCCGGTCTGCCTGACTATGTCCGGGAGATGGCTGCTTCCGAGGCAAAGGGCCGTGAACTCCAGGGTTGGGTCTTCACGCTCAACCTGCCGAGTTACGGGCCGTTCCTCAAGTTCAGTGACCGCCGCGACCTGCGCGAACAGATGTGGCGGGCCTACAATGCCAAATGTGTCGGCGGAGCGAACGACAACACGGCACTCATACGCAAGATCGTGACCCTGCGTGCAGAAAAAGCGCAGCTGCTGGGACATCCCACCTATGCCGACTATGCCCTCGAAGAGCGGATGGCCAAAAAGCCGCAGACCGTGCAACAGTTCCTGGACCGGCTGATGGAACCTTCACTGCCGGCTGCACAACGGGAAGTGGCTGAAATCGAGGCCTATGCACAGGCGCACGGCTTCGAAGGAAGACTGATGCCCTGGGATTTCAGCTACTGGTCGGAGAAATACCGCAAGGAGCGCTACGACCTGGACGATTCGCTGCTGAAACCCTATTTCCAGCTGGAAGCCGTCCAAAATGCGGTGTTCGACCTGGCCGGCCGGCTCTACGGGCTGCGCTTCGAAGCACGTACCGACATCCCTGTCTATCATCCCGACGTACGGGTTTTCAAGGTGACCGACGAAACCGGCCGGATGATGTCGCTGCTGTATCTGGACTATTTCCCGCGTGAAAGCAAGCGCGGCGGTGCCTGGATGACCTCGTTCCGCGAGCTTGGCAACTTCCAAGGGAAGGAGGAGCGCCCGCAGGTTTCCGTGGTGACGAACTTCACCAAGCCGACCGGCACGACGCCCTCACTCCTGACTTTCAGTGAAGTGACAACCCTGCTGCACGAGTTCGGCCACGCCCTGCACGGCATGCTGGCTGAAGGCCGCTACAAGTCACTGACGGGAACCAACGTAGTGCGCGATTTCGTGGAACTGCCCTCCCAGCTGATGGAAAACTGGGCTTATGAGCCGGATTTCCTGAAGACTTTTGCCCGGCACTGGCAGAGCGGGGAAGTGATTCCGCAGGAATACATCGACCGTATCGTCGCGGCCCGCAACTTCCTGGCCGGTTACGGGCAGGTTCGCCAGCTGCAATTCGGCATCATCGACATGGCCTGGCACAACCGCGCCGAAGCGCCGGCCGGAGATGTCGTAGCCTTTGAGCAGGAGATGCTGCGCCCGACGGCTGTCTTGCCCCAAATCGAAGGAATCGCCATCTCACCCGCGTTCAACCACATTTTCTCCGGGGGCTATGCGGCAGGATACTATTCTTACAAGTGGGCGGAAGTGCTGGAGGCGGATGCCTTTGCCTGGTTCAAGGAGAAAGGCATCTTCAGCCGCGAAGCGGCGGAACATTTCCGCAAGACCCTGCTTTCCCGCGGCGGAAGCGTGGACGCGGACATCCTCTACCGCTATTTCCGCGGCAGGGATCCGGAGCCGGATGCGTTGCTGGTGAAACTGGGACTGAGGTAGAGATCCCGGATCAAGTCCGGGATGACGGTGTCATTTCTTTTGTTGCTGGATGTAGGCTTCAGCGGCCTCTTTCATGCGGGCGGCGCGCTCTTCCGTGGCGGGGTGGGACGAGAAGGCCTGCTGCACGCCACTGCTCCGCGAACTGGAACTGCCCGAATTCAACTGCATCAGCTTGACCAGGGAATTGTACATGCTGTAAGGGCTGTAGCCCTGCTGGATCGAGAAGGCGAAACCGGCCTCGTCGGCTGCAAACTCCTGTTTCTGTGAGTACTGGGCATTGAGATAGGACTGGGCGATATCGCCGAGGACGCTGGTGGAGAGGTTGCCGACCAGCGTACCCGTGGCACCGAGGGCCATCCGGGCCGCATAGGCCATGTAGGTCTTCTTCATGGCCGTCTTGGTATCCTTGTTGACGACGTGGCCGATCTCATGGCCGATGACCGCCATCAGCTCGGCATCGTCCATCACGTCCATCAGTCCGGAATAGACGCGGATAGAACCGTCGCCGCAGGCAAAGGCATTGACTTCAGCGGTCTTGTAGACTTTCAAATTGATGGGGACGCCATTGATGGTCTTCACGTTGCCCATCAGTTTCCGCAGGCGGGCATCGTAACTACCTTTATCCACCTTGTTGACAGAATCCATATAGGCGACGGACTGGGCGCTGAGCTCGGCGATTTGTTCGTCGGTGATGGACAGGGCGGTCATGGCCGTGCCGGCCGCATTGGCCAGCGACGCAGCATCGAAACCGGTGCCGCTCATGATGCCGCAACCAGACAGAGTCAGCATCGCTGCAAGCAGCACAAGGTAAAGTCTTTTCATGGTCCTTGGGATATTTTTCCCAAAGTTATAAAAAGATATGGACTAAATCCAATGTTTTGCCAAAAGATATTCAGCGATTTGTACGGCGTTGGTCGCAGCGCCCTTGCGCAGGTTGTCCGCCACGCACCAGAAGTTGATGCCGTTTTCGACCGAGAAATCCCGGCGGATGCGGCCGACGTACACGGCATCCGTGCCCCAGGCGTTGATGGGCATGGGATAGACATTGCGGGCGGGATCGTCCTGGATTACCACGCCGGGGACCGCTGCCATCAGGCGCCGGATGTCCGCCAGGTCGAAGGGGTGCTCAAATTCCACGTTGACGCTTTCGCTGTGTCCGCCCTGCACGGGGACCCGCACGGTGGTGGCGCTGACCCGGATCGTGTCGTCGCGCAGGATCTTGCAGGTCTCGTTGACCATCTTCATCTCCTCCTTGGTGTAGCCGTTGTCGAGAAAGCTGTCGATATGCGGCAGGATGTTGCCGTCGATAGGACAGGGGTACACGGCGGGATACTCGCCCCAGCGCTTGCCGGCACGCTCGGCCTCGAGCTGGGCGACTGCCTTGTAACCGGTGCCGGTTACGGACTGATAGGTGCTCACGACGATGCGGCGGATACGGAATTCCTTATGGAGGAGCGGCAGTGGCAGGATCATCTGGATGGTGCTGCAGTTGGGGTTGGCAATGATGTAGTCATCGGGGGTGAGGACATCGCCGTTGATTTCCGGGACCACCAGTTTCTTGGTCGGATCCATGCGCCAGCAGGATGAATTGTCGACGACGCGGCAGCCGACGGCGGCAAAGCGGGGTGCCAGTTCTTTCGACACGCCGGCGCCGGCGCTGAACAGCGCGAGGGCCGGCCGTGCTGCGATGGCATCATCGGCGCTTACGACGGGCCAGTTCCGGCCGTTGAACGGCACCGTCCGGCCGACGGACTTCTCCGAAGCGACAGGAATCAATTCCGTGACGGGGAACTTCCGTTCCGCCAATACTTCCAACATACGTGTGCCGACCAGTCCGGTGGCACCCACAACGGCAACTTTCATAGTTACAGCAAAATATCGTTCAACAATCCGGAGGCGGTGATGCGGGCGCCCGCGCCGGCGCCCTGGATGACCAGCGGCGATGCATAATCGCCGGTGCGGAAGATCGCGCAATTGTCGGTCCCGTGCAGGGCGTACAGCGGGCTGTCCGGGCCGACGGCCTGCAGGCCGATGGTGGCCCGCCAGCCTTTCGGCGCCGAAGGATCCTGCACCAACGAAGCTACATAACGCAATTTCCTGCCCTGACGTTCCGCATCCGCATGCAGCGCCGCAAAAGCGGCTTCATCGGAGACAGCCGGAAGCGGAGCCTGCTCGATATCGGACTCTTCCAGCGGAATGCCCGCTTCACGGCCCAGGATCAGGAGCT
This sequence comes from Bacteroidales bacterium, assembly GCA_016290385.1. Lineage (GTDB taxonomy): Bacteria > Bacteroidota > Bacteroidia > Bacteroidales > UBA932 > Cacconaster. The sequence goes on from JAEETO010000022.1 coordinate 19,660, forward strand.
TGCGCAACACGTCGCGGCCGCTAAGGTCAATGGCAGGATCGGGTTCCGTATATCCGGCTACTCGCGCCTGCTCCACGAGTTCGGCGAAAGTCACACCGTCCCTGCCACCGGCATAGTGGTCGAACAGCCAGGCGAGCGTTCCGGAAAGCACCGCCTCGACAGCTTGTAGCCGGTCTCCGCCGGAAACGATGCGGGAGACAGATTCCAGCACAGGCAGGGAGGCGCCCACCGTCGTTTCATAACGGAGCGTCACGCCGCCCGCCAGGGCTGCAGCGTGCAGGCCCGGGAGCGGATTGTCCGGCGCGGAGAAGGCAATCTTGTTGCAGGCGACCACATGGTATCCCAGCTGTAGCAGCTGCCTGTAGCGGCAGGCCACGTCGCTGCTGGCCGTGCAGTCCACGAACACCGGATGCGTGAGCGACAGCGCGGCCAGGGCCTCGAACCAGGCGTCATCCGATGCCGGACGGCCCTCCGCCAGCAATTCCGCCGCCCGCGCGGCATCTAATCCTTCCGGATTGAGCACGAAACGACGGCTGTTTGCCAATCCGCAGAGAACCAGTCGTTTGCCAGTCCGTGTCGCTATGGCGTCTGCCTGTGTGGCTATCATTTCCACCAGGGCTTTCCCGACCGTACCGTAACCGGTGACGAACAGATTGATATCTTCTCCGCTGCGTTTGTCAAAGAACTCGTTGTGAATATGGCGGACAGCATCTTCTACGGAAGCCGAGGGGACGATCACCGAGATGTTGCGTTCCGAAGATCCCTGCGCCGTGGCCCGGACCTGGATGCCGTGCGCCCCGAGCGCCGCCAGCATACGGCCGGTGGCGCCGCTCTGGCCGATCACGTCGTCGCCCACCAGGCAGACGATCGACCATCCTTTCTCCACTTTCAGCGGATTGAGCTTGCCCAGGCTGATCTCATAGGCGAAGCAGTTGTCCGCAGCCCGTCTGGCCCGTTCCGCATCTTTTTCGGACACGGCGATGCACATGGTATGGACAGAGGAGGCCTGTGTGATGAGGATGATGTTGATGTCCTCGCGGGTGAGGGTATCGAACAGCCGGCTTGAAAAACCGGGAATGCCGACCATGCCGCTCCCTTCAAGGGAAAGCAGGGCGATGTCGTCGGAATTGGTGATGCCCGTGAGCGTATCGCGGCTACGGGGCGGGTTCTTTTCGATCAGCGTGCCGAAAGCGGACGGATCGAAGGTATTTTTCACATAAATCGGAATGCCTTCCGACACGACGGGCTGGATGGTCGGAGGATAGATAACCTTGGCGCCGAAATGCGAGAGTTCGAGTGCGGCCCGGTAAGAGATGTGGCGGATGGTGCGGGCGGTAGGCACGCTCTTCGGATTGGCCGTCATCATGCCGGGCACGTCGGTCCAGATTTCCACGAGGCGGGCCTTGATGCCGACAGCCAATAGGGCTGCCGTATAGTCGGAACCGCCGCGGCCAAGCGTGGTGGTGCGGCCTTCGCGGTCGGCGGCGATGAAGCCGGGCACGATGAAGAGCAGGGTCATGGGATTCCGCTCCACCGTGGCGACGATGTTCTGGCTGGTGATGTCGGGAACCACGACGCTACGGCCGCTCACGCGCTCGGTGCGGATGATCTGGCGGGCGTCGATCCATTTATGGGGGATGCCGGTCTCGGCAAATCGGATGGCCAGGATACGGGTGGAAAGGAGCTCTCCGAAGCTCACAATGGCATCGAGACTGGCCGGGCTCAGTTCGCCGACCAGGCAGACGCCCTGCGCGATGCTCCGCAACGATTCAAACAGCTCCCGGACCTGGGCATGGGCCTCCTCCTGGCGTTCGGGGCTCAGGAGTTTGTCGATGATGACGGCATGGCGCTGCTGCAGCTGGTCGATGAGGGTCCGGTAGCTGTCGTCGCGGCGAGCCGCCCGGTGGCCGATTTCAATCAGGGTATCGGTGCATTTGCTGATGGCAGAGCAGACCAGGATGGTGCGGTCGCGCTCGACGGCTGCGGAGACGATATCGACCACCCGGCTCATGGCGCCGGCATCGGCGACCGAGGTTCCTCCGAATTTCAGGACTTGCATAGCGATGTAAAGATCGTACTTAATTGTTCGTTTTCCAATAAAAAGCCGTCGTGACCAAAACGCGAAGCGATTTCATGGTAAGCGGCGCCTGGGATGGCGGCTGCCAGCGGGCGCATGGCCTGCGGCGGGAAAAGGCTGTCGCTGTCGATGCAGACCACGGCGCAGCGGGCATGGATGGAGGCGAGCGCCGCTTCCACGCCGCCCCGGCCCCTGCCGAGGTTGTTGCTCTCACAGGCATGGATCAGGCTGGCATAGCTGTAGGCGTCGAAACGGTCAGCGAGCTTTTTGCCCTGGTAGCGCTGGTAGGAGGCACAGCGTGCGGCATAAAGCGTATCTGCATCGGGCTCGGGCTGCGTGTTGTTGTAACCGTCGTAACTGCGATAGGAAATCATGGCGATGGCGCGGGCGCAGCGCAAGCCGTCTTTTCCGCCCTGGATATCCGATGCCTCCCGGAAGGAAGGGTCTGCTTCCAGCGCCATGCGCTGCGCCGTGTCATACGCCGTCAGATAGGGCGTAACGCGCGCGTCCGTGGCGATGATGGCAGCCCGCCGGATGACATCCGGCTCCATGACGCACCATTCCAGCACCTGGAAGCCTCCGGTCGAGGCGCCAGCCAGCAGGTCGATCGACTCGATGCCCAAATGCTTGCGGACCAGAATGGATGTCCGCACGAAATCGCGGATGGTCAGTTCCGGAAAACGCAGCAGCCAGGGTTTTCCCGTCGCCGGATCGACAGAGGAAGGACCGCTGGAGCCGTACGGAGACCCCAGGATATTGACACAAACCACATAATCCCGTTCCGTGTCGAATTCTTTTCCCGGCCCGACGAGCCCTGGCCACCAGTCTTCCGCATCGGACGATGCCGTCAGCGCGTGGCAGATCCAGATCACCCGGTCTCCGGGCCTGTAGGCACGCGGCGAGGTATGATACGCCACTTCCAGCCGGGGCAGTTGCCCGCCTGCTTCCAGGAAAAAAGGCTGGTCCAGAATCAAAGTGTGGCGTTGCATCGTCGATGGTTTTTCAGATGCAAAATTGAGAATTCTGGAAAATTATTACAAGTCCTTGAAAAAATTTAGAGAGATTTTCTATTTTTGTGTAAATTTGTAAAAATTACATATGGTATTGCGCCCCGAAACGGGGCATTTGCGGAAAATCATTCTACACCTCATGACACCCGACAACCGACTCGACGAAACCGACCTGAAGATCCTGCGCACCCTGCAGGACAATGCCCGTATCACCACGAAGGAGCTGGCGGCCAAAGTCAACCTGTCAACCACCCCCGTCTTCGAGCGGCTGAAACGCCTTGAACGGGAAGGATACATCAAGAAATATGTCGCCATCCTCGACGCCGAGAAACTCAACCAGGGCTTCCTGGTATTCTGCAGCGTGAAACTGAAGCAGATGAGCCGCGACGTGGCCAACGATTTCGTGAAAGTGATCCAGAACGTCCCCCAGGTGACGGCATGCTACAACGTGGCCGGCGAATTCGACTACCTGCTCACCATCAATGCGCCCAACATGCGCTATTACAACGACTTCGTGATCAATACGCTGGGAACCATAGAATCCATCGGCTCAATCCTCTCCACCTTTGTGATGAAGGAGATCAAGCAGAATCACGGATTCTATCTGTAGCGGCTATTCGGCAGCTTCCGCCTCGATTCCCGGTTCTTCGATTTCAGGGAGAACCGCTTCCGGAACAAGCTCATCCGCAGGATCGGACAAGGTCTCGATGGCTTCTTCCGAGAAGAAATCATCGGGATAGCCGGGCGGCGTGCCATAGCAAGCCTGGAAGACGAAAAGGGCCGCCGTCAGCGACATGCCTTTCAACAGGTTGTGGATCCATTTCATACGGCTGCTGTTTTTGAATTCTTTGCAAGATACGGATTTTTTCCGAGAATCACTATCTTTGTCTGGCCAAAAAGCACAGATACCATGTATTCCCCCGTCAGCGACCCGGCTTTCAACCGCACGAAACTCCTTGTGGGCGACGACGTGATGTCAGCCATGGGGCACGTCCGCGTCATCCTTTTCGGCGTGGGCGGCGTGGGCAGCTGGTGTGCCGAAGGCCTGGTCCGTTCCGGGATCACACACCTGACGCTCGTGGACTCCGACTGCGTGAGCCGGAGCAACATCAACCGGCAGCTCATGGCCACGTCCCGTACCGTCGGGCAGGTGAAAGTCGAGGCGTTGCGCGACCGGCTGCTGGAGATCAATCCGCAGGCGGAAATCACGGCCCTGCAGCGGCCCTACAATGCAGAAACCGCTGAAACCTTCCAGCTGGAAAGCTACGACTACATCCTCGACGCCATCGATTCCCTCAAGGAGAAATCCGACCTGATCCTGCGGGGTACCCGCACGCCGGCCGTCTTCTTTTCCTCGATGGGTGCCGCGCTGAAAGTCAATCCGCAGGGCGTGAAGGTGGCCGAATTCTGGAACGTGCGCGGCTGTCCGCTCGGCGCGGCCATCCGCAAGAAATACAAGCAGAACCACACGTATCCCGGCCACAAGTTCCGCTGCGTTTACGACGAGGAAGTGCTTCCCAACCGCGGAACCGCCCTTGCCGCTGACGCCTCAAACAGCGAGTGGGACGGCCGCAAGGCACAGATCAACGGCACCACCGCTCACATCACCGCTATCTTTGGCATGACGCTTGCCGGGCTGGTGATCGAGGATATCTACAAAAAGAACACGGCCGGACGCAACGATTCCGACATTTGAGCATCTATATTATAAATGACTGACGCATGAAACGTTTTTTCTTCTGCCTTTTGCTCGCAGCACCGCTCCTGTTTACCGGATGCTTTGATAACCCCTACGGCGACAATCCCCCGGACGTGGACTGGTATCCCGTCAGTGTATTCATCACCGTCCAGGACAAGGATGGCCGGGACCTGCTGGACCCTTCGCTGACCGATGGCTATGTCCACGGCACTACTCTTAAGTATAAAGGGGAAACCTTTGGCGTTCGCTCGATCCTCACAAGCGCCAGCTCCGTGCCGACCAAGGCATATCTGGCCCGCATGCAGGGGCTCCGGCTCGCACAGGGCCCTCTCTCCATGAGCGCGACCGAGCAGCGCAACTGCTACTATCTGGTATTCGGTGAAATAGACGGTGCACTGGATCTGGATGAAGATCTGGTGATCACGTGGAATGACGGGACGGAAGACGTGATTCACTACCACTGCGCGAACCACAAGGTCGAAAAGCAGGCCGACGGCAACTGGTTCATCGACTGCGAGCGCTCCTGGCAGCTCAACAAGCAAGCTTCCACCAATCCCTTCCAGCTGGTCAAGTAGAAACGGGGCAAGAAAAAAAACAAACTTTTTGTTGCAAACCCAAATTCTTTTTCTACCTTTGCAGTCCCATTTGGGAAGAGTTCCGCGGCATCAGCCGCTAGCGAAGGTCGGGCAAAGGCACCAAGCGCCATCAGGCGCTAGCGTAGACCGAGCAGGGTAGGCCTAGCGGGATAGCAAGGTCGGAGCGAGGGGGCTCGGGGGCATGCCCCCGTAGACACATTGAGGTATGGTGTAATGGCAGCACAAGAGATTCTGGTCCTCTTAGTGGCGGTTCGAATCCGTCTACCTCAACAACCAAGCGAAAAACAAGCGGTACGGCGGGATAGCTCAGCTGGTTAGAGCGCATGATTCATAATCATGA
>JAEETO010000023.1 GCA_016290385.1 Bacteroidales bacterium
AAGCGTGCAGACAAGAAGACCGTAGAAGCCCGCGACGCCGTCCCCGCCACCTCCAACCAGGTGCTCCAGGGTATCACCCGCGCCGCCTTGCGTACCAACAGCTTCATGTCGGCCGCTTCCTTCCAGGAAACCACCAAGGTGCTCTCCGACGCCGCCATCCGCGGCAAGGTCGACACCCTCGAAGGCCTGAAGGAAAATGTGATCTGCGGACACCTGATTCCGGCTGGTACCGGCCAGCGCGAGTTCGACAACCTGATCGTGGCTTCGCTCGACGACTACCAGAAACTGACGGCTTCGCGCAAGAAACAATAGTACTGTCATGGCAATCATCCGTCCACTGAGAGGTTTCACCCCGAAGATCGGAAAGAATTGCTTCATTGCTGAAAATGCTGTAATCATCGGCGACGTAACCATCGGCGATGATTGCAGCATTTGGTATGGAGTAGTCCTGCGGGGTGATGTCAACACCATCAAGATCGGCAACCGCGTGAACATCCAGGACAATGCCAGCGTCCACACGCTCTACCAGCGTTCCGTCACCATCATCGGCGACGATGTGTCGGTAGGGCATAACGCCGTAGTACACGGCGCCAAGGTAGGCAACGACGTCCTGGTGGGCATGGGCGCTATCCTGATGGACAATGCCGAGATTGCCGACGGCAGTATCATCGCCGCCGGTGCGGTCGTCCTAAGCAACGAGAAACTGGAACCCGGCGTCTACGCCGGTGTCCCCGCCAAGAAAGTGAAAGACGGCTCTGAATCTGTCACTGCCGCTGCCCACAAGAACGCCCAGGGCTACATGATGTACAAGGATTGGTATACCGAATAACTGTCATCCTGAGCGTAGCGAAGGATCTGAAACAAAAAAGGGTTGACCAAACGGCCAACCCTTTTTGTTTACACTGAACTGTGCTTACTAGTTCTCGTTCGGGGTGAACATATCGTAACCATAGTTCAGGATACCCTGATTCTCCGGCGTGCCGCGGGCACCGCCGAGACGGTAGATCACATAGATGTACAGGATGCCTTCATCCCATTCACCACGGTACGGGCCGTCAGAATCCTGGTCGGTATCACGGTCAGCCACGTTGACGGCTACGCCATCGTGCGAACCCACGATCTGGTTGGGCACATAGAAGGTGGACGTGGCCGTGTCCCAGTTCAGCATGAGCTCGGTATCGCCGAAAGGCGAGAGCTTATAGGCACCCGGGTGGTTGACATCCGCATACAAGGTGGTCTCAAAATCACTGTAGCCGAACACATCGGCACCGACAGGGCTGTCATTGGCAGCGCCGCCGCCAAGGACACTGTATATACCCTTCTGGACAGGTTCCCACTTGGCCGGAATCTCGACCGACGGGGTGCACTGCTCTTTCGTCAGCACACCTTCCCAGTTGTCGGCGACATCCCACCACACGCGGTTGTGGATATCGTCCTTGCCGCTCGGCTTGAGAGTGGCGATGGCAATCTCGTAGTTCGCCTTGTTGTAGGCCGGGTCGTTGCTGGACGAGAAGGCCAGACGATACGGATAGTGCGTATTGCCCACATTCGAAGCACCCGGACCTACCGGCATGTGCGGAATGTCGAGACGACGCCAGTCAGACCAGGCTTCCACGCCGTCAGCCAGATAACCGGCAATCCAGCGCTGGAGAGCAATCTGCTCAAGACCGGCATCACCGCCCTTGTAGGCGACAGCACCGCTCTTGACATACGCGTCGGCACCCGTAGCACCCCACTGGTCGAACGAAGACTTGATACCTGCTTCGTAGAGGGTCTTCGCATCGGCGGAGATCCAGCCGCGCCAGGCAGCTTCCGCTTCGACGAGCAGCACGCGGGCCGTCGGAATCACGGGAATCGTAGCGTCCATGGCCAGCATCGGGCTGGCGACAGAGCAGCAGCAGTCGATCCATTTGGTCACGTCGGAGTTGCTCTCCAGGCCGAACGGAATGCCATAGAAAGAGGTGTACTGGTCGCGCGGGAAGATCTCGGGATCGCGGGAACCACGATAACCTTCGATGTCGAAGTACTTGAACATACGGTTGTCCTTGAATTCCTTCATCTGTTCGACGATGAAGTAGTTCGGGACAGCGTTGAAACCGGCGCCAGAGTAGTTCGGGTTGCACCAGTAGTAGAGCATGTTCCAGTTCAGGTCATCGTAGCTGTAATAGAAACCGTCGGACACGTCGGTCATACCGCCGTCAGCATAGGCGGCAGCGAAACGAGCCTTACCGTTGGTCGGATCCACGTCGGCCATCTTGATGGCCAGCAGCATACGGAGCGAAGCGTTGAACTTCTTCCACTTGGCGATGTTGCCACCGAAGAGCACGTCGGCGGAGCCGTCGAGCGAACCGCTCTCATCGAACTGCCGGTAGGCTTCCTTCAAGGTGTTGTCAAGGATGGCGTAGGCTTCTTCCTGGGTATCGTATTTCGGCGTCCAGTTGTCTTCGGAGTTGCCCTTGAGAGCCTCGGAGATAATGACCGGGCCGTTGATGTCAGAAATGGTCATGTAGTAGAAGGACATCAGCGTCTTGGCAGCTGCGATCTGGTTGGCCGCCGTGCCGAAAGAGGCTACGTTGGTCATGTCTTTCTGCTCCGGATCCTCGTTCATGTCGATGACATATTTGAGGTTCTTGAGGGCATAGAGATAGAAGCTGGTGCTGCCGAACGACGAGGTCGTGCTCAGCGGACCATACTGGTTGTTCTTCGACTCGGACAGATAGCCGGCCCATTCCTGCTGCCAGGGGTCATAACCGTTGGTGGCATTACCCAGGACGAACTGCGGAATATAGCGGCAGGCATTGGTAAAGAGGTAGCTGGTAAAGGCCGTCGAAGGAGAGTTCGGGCTCTTGTTGATGTCACCGAAGTCATGAAGGGCCTGGCAACCCGTCACAAGCAGGACGGCGGCAAGAGCGGAAACGAGAATCGTATAAATCTTTTTCATGATATCTTCCTCCTATACTTTAGAAAGTGACATTGAGGCTGAGACCGAAGCTGCGGGTAGACACGGCCTGGCCGCCTTCAAGGAAGTTGTAAGAAGCACCGCCCAATTCGGAAGGATCGATGTTCGGGCACGCAGAGTAGATCAGCCAGGGGTTGGTAGCGACGAAAGCGATACTTGCCCGGGAGACACCTTTGATCTTGCTCATGAAGGACCGGGGCACGTCATAGCGGAGGGAAACCTCGCGCAGTTTCACATACGTACGGTCGTACAGCCAGCCATCGTTATCGTACTGATACTTATACTGGAAGTAATAGGCTGCGTCGATATAGCCATCCAGTGCATTGCCGTCCTTGTCGACACCGGAGATGTGCACGCCACCGCCCTTCTGGACAGGTTCACGGACGTTCACGCCTCTGTCATTCACAGCAGCCGTCACGTCGAGCAGACCGGAACCGGCGCCCCACATGTTGGTCCAGGAGACCATCTGGCCGCCGATGACATAGTCGAGCGAGGCGCTGAGCGTGAAGTCTTTGACGCGGAGGCTGGTATTGAAACCACCCGTCAGGTCAGGCTGGACGTTGCCGACCAGCTTGTTGACGTTGGTCTCCCAGGTAGGACGGACCTCACCGACATTGTTGACTTCTTTTCCGGCAGCCGGATTGAGTTTCTGCAGAATCAGCTGGCCATTCTCGTTGCGGGCCCAGCGGGCAGCCGTCTCAATGACACCGACCGGCATTCCTTCGATGGAGCGCAGACGCCAGCTATAGTAGAAGCGGTTGTCATACATGGTGAATTCATGCTGGTCTTCGGTCAGTTCCACGAGCGTGTTGACGTTCTTGGCGATGTTGGCGCTGACAAACCACTCCACATTCTTCGTGCGGACGGGGCTGCCGCTCAGCATGACCTCGATACCTTTGTTGCGCACCAGGCCGGCGTTCATCTTGCGATAAGCGTAACCGGACTGCGGCAGCACGTTGGCGTTGATGATATCGTTCTTGGTATTCTTCATATAGAAGTTGACATCACCGGCCAGACGGTTGCCGAACAGCTTGAATTCGGTACCCACCTCATAGGAAGTGGAGATGGTCGGGAGAATGTTCATGTTCACCTGCGTGGTCGGCTCGTAAAGCGTCGTCTGGCCATGCAGCTTCGTGTTGACGGTATAGGTAGGCAGCACGCTGTAGGCAGAAATGGTGGAACCCACCTGGGCCACGGAACCACGGATCTTCCAGAAGTTCAGCCAGGGAGCGTTGATGAGCTTGCTCAGCATGAAGGAGAGCGAGCCACCGCCATAGAGATAGCCGTTGTTGTGGGCCGGAAGACGGGAGTCGATGTCGTAACGGATGGAACCGTCGAGGTAGACCAGGTCATCCCAGCCGATGGTGGCATTCCCGAAGAACGAACGGGTCCGATAGTGGGTCTCGCTGTTGTTGGTCGAATAGGTGCTTCCCGAAGCAGCGAGGTTGAAGTAGCCGTCCACGGAGAGACCACCGCTGGTGGCGCTGTTCAGATACCAGTAATCGTAACGGCGGGCTTCTGCGAAGGCTGCTGCCTCGATGGAGAGACGGTTTTCAACGAACTGGCCGCTCCAGGTCAGGTAGGCCTGGGCCGTCATGTCGTTCGACTGGTTCTGATAGGTGCGGAAATACGGGTCGAAGTTGATGGAACCGGAACCGTCTTTTTCCTCATATTTCTGGTTGGTCATCGCATCGTTGATGCGGACGCCCAGACGGAAGTTGAGCGGCAGCGAAGCGTAAACGTCACCAGAGATCATGTGGTACTGCGTCGTGTTGGTGTAGTTGTAGTTGTCCATCACGGCGTAGGGGTTGTCGTGGAAGTTGGCGGCGATGTTGGTCGGGGAAACGATGTTCCAGCTACGCCAGCTGCCGTCGGGACGCAGATAGTCTTTGTATTCCTTGATGTCGACGTTGGTGTGGCCCCACTGCGTGAAGTCGCAGATGTAGTTACCGTTGGAGGAATAACCTTCCTGCTCGGCGTTCTTGTTCTGGCGATAACGGTAGCGGTAGCTGATGTCGGCTTTCAGCCAGGAAGTAGGCTGCAGCTGCGTCGACATGCTGAACGAACGGCGGACAGCCTTCGAGTTGTAGAAAATACCCGGGCGGTCGACATTGGTGAAGGAAATACGGGTGCTCATGCCCTTGACCGACTTGGTGAACGCCACGTTGGTCGTGTTGTTCCAGGCCACGCGGGTCAGGTCACGCAGGTTCAGGCGATACGACCAGGGCTGTGTCTCACCGTAGTGAGAAGAGGTCGGATCCCAGGAGAGGGCGGTACGGACAGGCGTCGTGCCATCGTAACGGGGGCCCCAGTTCACGTCTTCACCGTAGTCGTAGATATACGCGCCGTTTCCGTCGGAATCCAGAATCGATTTGGCATCGTTCGGATCATCGACGCCCGAGTTGTACAGACCCGTTGCGTGCTGGGAGTAGCTACCGCCACCAAACAGTCTCTGGAACTTGAAGTGTTCATAATAGACCTCGGCGGCAGTCGTCTGCGAGAACTCGATCTGGGACTGACCTTCCTGCGCTTTCTTGGTGGTGATGATCACGGCACCGTTGGCACCGCGGGAACCGTACAGAGCGGTGGCCGAGGGGCCTTTCAGGATGTTGATGTTCTCCACGTCTTCCATGTTGACGGCGGCAGCGGAAGTGATGGTACCGTCTACCACGTAGATCGGCTCGTTACCTTCCTGGTTGCTGTAGGACGTCGGACCACGGAGGATAATGCGGCCTTCAGAGAAAGTGGAACCGGCGGAACCCCAGAACTGGGCGCCGGCGACCTTGCCGGCCAGCGAGTTGCCGAGGGCGCTGCTGTGCGTGAGGGTCAGCTCTTCAGCCTTCAGGGTCTGTGCGGAATAACCGATGGCTTTCTGCTTGCGGGTGAGGCCCTGGGCCGTCACGACCACCTGCTCCAGCTGCTCGACATCGTCTTCCAGCTTGACATTGATCACGCCACTGCCAACCGGCACGATGGCGGTCTTCATTCCGACGAAAGTGATGGTCAGCGTCGCGTTGCGTGGTACATTGTTGAGTACGAACTCACCTTCAGCACCGGTTGAAGTACCGTTGGTGGTTCCCGTCACAACGACGAATGCACCCGTAACAGGATCGCCAAACGAATCACTGACAGTACCTCTCACCTGAACGTTCTGCGCAAAAAGCGCAGTCGTCATCGCAAGCAAAAGGCATGTAATGAATAGTTTCGTCCTTTTCATACGATTAAAGAATTAGGTTAATGAATAGTTATTTAGGAATTTGATTACTTTTTAGGATAAAAAATCATTCTATGATTGAATTTCGTTTTAAAAAGTCCCATTCCGGTTAACAAATCCAAATTTTTCTACTCGCGATCAGGTATGTATCAACGCGTAAAGTTATATTTTTTTTCATAATGTTCAACGATTTCCTTTTGATATTTCATGTCATGCGGTCACCGCGCTGTTTGCTGACAGAGTTTTTTCTTTTTATCCTATAAATATATGAATTTAGTCATGCCCCATCGGGCAAATCTGACGCAGAAATCAAATTTATCACGCCGGAAATTTGGCTGATATCTATATTTTTGCGATATTTGCAACGAAAACTATGAAAAAACAGACTCTCACAAGTGATAGATTATAAGCGAAAGCTTATTCCTGGTGAATATTATTCTAGTTTTTTTTATTTCATATCCTAAAAACCATTCCTATGAAGAAAATCAAATTCGTTTTGACATGTCTTCTGCTTGCGGTTTCTGTGGCGTCCTTCGCCCAGAACGTGCAGGTAAAAGGCAAAGTCGTCGATGCGAATACCGGAGAAGGAGTGCCCTTCGCCTCCGTGCAGCTGAAAGGAACCATGACTGGTACCTCCACGGATGCGGACGGCGCATATTTCCTGACGGTTCCTTCGCGTTCGTCGCTCATTTTCAGCTCCATCGGCTACCAGACGCAGGAGGTGGCGGTTGAAGGCCGTACGGTCATCGACATCATCCTCGCACCGGATGCCGAATTCCTGGAAGACGTGCTCGTAGTCGCCTACGGTACGGCGAAGAAAGAGTCCTTCACGGGATCCGCCCAGACCATCAAGTCCGAACAGATCGAGAAAAGGACCATCGCCAATGTGACCAAGGCCCTCGACGGTATGGCCGCCGGTGTCCAGACGACGTCCGGTTCCGGCCAGCCGGGTGCCGGCGCGGCAGTCCGTATCCGTGGCTTCGGCTCCCTGAACGCTTCCTCCAACCCGCTCTACGTGGTGGACGGCGTACCCTACGATGGTAGCATCAACGCACTGAACCCCAACGACATCGAGTCCATGACCATCATCAAGGACGCATCTGCCGGCGCACTCTACGGTGCACGTGGTGCGAACGGTGTGGTGATCATCACGACCAAGCATGGCGCCGAAGGCGCTGCCCGTGTCAGCTTCAAGGGCAACTGGGGTATCGCTTCCCGCGCCATTCCCCGCTACGAAACGCTTGACACCTACCAGTGGACCGAAGACCTCTACGGCATGGTGAAAGACACCTATCTGGCAGATGGTTACCAGCCGCTGGTGGCCGGCCAGATGGCCCTCGCCGACATTTCCGGCGGCGTCAACAACGTGTTCGGTATCAATGAAGAATACAATCCCTTCACCGTCCCGGCTTCCCAGCTGTTCAACCATGAGACGGGCAAGATCGTCGACGGCGTCGGCCTCAAATGGAACGACGACTGGTTGGATCTCTGCACGGCAGCGGCTCCGCTCCGCCAGGAATATCAGATGACGGTTACGGGCGGCAACAAGAGCAACAAGTACATGTTCTCCGTTGGTTACCTCGATGAAGAAGGTCTCGTAAAATATACGGACTTCGAACGCTTCTCGGGCCGCGCGAACGTGGAAAGCCAGATCGTGAACTGGTTCCGTACCGGTTTGAACGTCGGCTTTGCCCACAACACCACCAACACGACCTCCCTCGGCAGCAGCCAGTCGTCCAGCTCGGCTTACAGCAACGTGTTCTACACCTGCCAGCTGATGGCTCCGATCTATCCGATGTACATCCGCGACGCTTCCGGCAATTACGTGCTCGACGCCAACGGTGAGAAGCAGTATGACTGGGGTGAAAACCGCGCCGCCGGTGCATCTGCCGGCTGGAACCCGCTGGCCAACCTCAAGGAAGACAAATATCTCAACGCTTCCGACAACTTGAGCGGCCGTACCTTCGTGGAATTCGGCGGCCTCAAGGAAGGCGCCCTCCAGGGCCTCAAGCTGGCCGTGAACTTCGGTTTCGACCTGGTGGCTTCCAAAGCCAAGACCTATTACAACCCGTATTTCGGCAATGCCAAATCGATGAACGGTCTGGCTGAAATCGCCGACGGACGTACCTTTAGTTATACCTTCAACCAGCTGCTGACCTGGGACCGCTACTTCGGCGACTTCCATGTCGACCTGCTTGCCGGCCACGAAGCCTACTCTTACAACTACCAGTACCTGATGGGTTACAAGAGCGGCTATCCGTTCGGCAACCTGTATGAACTGGCACCGGCTACCACGCTCCAGGATGCGAACTCTTATACCGACAATTACCGTATCGAGTCGTATCTCACCCGCGCGAACTTCGATTACGCGGACAAATACTATGTGTCGGCTTCCTACCGCCGCGACGGTTCCTCCCGCTTCCACAAGGATGTGCGCTGGGGTAACTTCTGGTCGGTGGGTGCTTCCTGGCGTATCTCCCAGGAGAATTTCATGCGCGGCATCAGCTGGATCAACAACCTGACCCTCAAGGCATCCTATGGTGTGCAAGGTAACGATAACCTCGGCAGCCTCTATGCATGGCAGGCCTTCTACAGCCTCAGCTATCCGAACGGTGCCAACCCGGGTGCCATCGTCTCCTCGCTGGAAAGCAAGGAACTCAAGTGGGAAAAGAACGAGAACCTCAACGTCGGTATCGAGGCACGTCTCTTCAACCGCCTGTCCCTCTCCCTGGAATACTACAACCGTTACACCAAGGACATGCTCATGAGCTACCCGATGGCTGTCTCGCTGGGCTTCAGCGGCTATGACAAGAACATCGGCAACATGCAGAACAGCGGTTTCGAAGCCAGCATCACGGCCGACATCATCGCCCGTCAGAAAGCACGATGGTCGATGACCTGGATGGGTTCGACCGTCAAGAACAAAGTGCTCCACCTGGCCGACAAGCCGGAGATCGTGAGCGGCAACTATATCATCAAGGAAGGCGAGACCCTCAACTCCTTCTACCTCCCCGAATCCGCGGGTATCGACCCGGCCACGGGTGCCAAGCTCTACTGGGTCTGGGATGAAGATGAGAACGGAAATCCGGGTGAGAAATACATCACCGACAGCTACCAGAAAGCTTCCACCTGCAAGCGCGTCTGCGGCAGCCGTATCCCTGCTCTCTACGGTTCCTGGTCGAACAACGTCCAGCTGGGCAACTTCGACATCTCGCTCATGACCACCTACTCCATCGGCGGCAAGATCAACGACGGTGTCTACCGCGGCCTGCTCTACAGCACCTACATCGGCGAGGCCGGCCACGTCGACCGTCTCAAAGCCTGGAAACAGCCCGGTGACGTCACCTCGATTCCGAAGATCGCGCTCAAGGGCAGCTACAACGTCGCCCTGACCGACGACGAACTCTTCGACGCTTCCTACTTCGCGATCAAGAACATCACCGTAGGTTACACGCTCCCCGCCAAAGCCCTCAAGGCCATGCACATGCATTCGCTCCGCGTTTCCATCTCGGCCGACAACATCAAGTTGTTCTCCGCCCTCAAGGGCATGGACCCGCAGTACAACTTCACCGGCGGCACGGGTTACTCCTACACCCCGACCCGTACCGTTTCCGTCGGACTGGACCTTACCTTTTAATTGAGAGAGACAGTTATGAAAAAGATATTTGCAATCATTTCCGTACTGACGCTGCTGGTATTCGCCGGCTGCAACAAGCAATTCCTCGATACGGATCCGACCGACCGGGTCTCCGGAACGGCGATCTTTTCGGATGCCGAGAATGCGATGACGGCCGTGAACGGTCTCATCCGTCTCCTCTACGTCGGCGGCTGGGGTTCCTCCTGGGGCGCTGAAAACGGCGGTCTGCCGGCCTACATCCTGGTGCAGGACATCAAGGGTGAGGATCACCCGATGGACGCCATGGGTTCCGGCTGGTTCTACTATGACTATGCCTTCGACACCTTCGGTGACTGGACGGGCAACGCCGGCCACCAGTATCAGATGTGGAACTTCTTCTACACGCTGATTTCCAATGCCAACTATATCCTCGCCAATGAGGACATGGAAGGTGACCCTGACTACAAGCATTACGTACTCGGCCAGGCCTACGCCATCCGTTCCTTCTGCTACATGTTCCTCGTTCAGACCTACCAGCAGAACGGTGCCATCTTTGGAACCAACCTTCCGGGCGTTCCGATCTATACCGAGCCCACCGTGGCCGGCTCCGAGGGCAAGGGCCGCGGCACCGTCAAGGACGTGTACGACCAGGCCAACGCCGACATCGACAGGGCCATCGAACACCTGAGCGCATCCAGTCTGGGCCAGCTCCACAAGAGCCACATCAGCCTCGCTGCCGCTTACGGCATCAAGGCCCGTCACGCACTGGTGCAGCACGACTACGCTACGGCCCTCTCCGCCGCAGAGCGTGCCATGCAGGGCCAGCAGCTTGGCAAATGGGACGACATCAAGGTCGTCAACGACGTGAACAAGGGCAACGTTCTCTGGGGCCTCGCCATCCAGACCGACCAGGCCATGGGCAACTATGACATCTATAACCACATGGATGCCGACTGCCTCTCTACGTATTCCAAAGCCCGTCACCTGATCGGCAACTGGCTGTATGATGAAATTCCCGACACCGATGTCCGCAAGAACTGGTGGACCGCTCCGCTGCCGGATTCCGAATGGGGTACGCCGGGTTCCGCAAAAGGTTCCCAGCGCTCCTGGTGCCAGAAGAAACTGGTCTACATCGACGCCACCGCTTCCACGGGCGACCACATCCTGATGCGTACCGAAGAAATGTACCTGATTGCCGCCGAGGCAGCTTGCGAGCAGGGCAACTACGCCAAAGCCCGCGAATACGTCTCTGCCGTGGGTAACCTCCGCGACTCGGAATATGCTGCCCGCCTGGCCAAGAAAGAGGACAGCAAGGTGCTCAGCGAGAATACGGTCGGCCCTATCACCACCCTGATGGACGAAATCTTCTTCCAGCGCCGGGTCGAGCTCTGGAGCGAATGCCCGCGTCTGTTCGACCTCCAGCGCCGCGGCCTGTGCTACAACCGCGCGTGGGAAGGCACGAACCATCCGTCTACCTGCACGGCTTTCACCAGCAAACCGGGTTCCGCCAACTTCATCCTCTGGATTCCGCAGGCTGAATTCGACGGCAACGAGAACATGGACGCTTCTACCGACCAGAACCCGAAGCAGGGCAGAAACCTTTAATCACTAAAACGAAATGACAATGAAAAAGATCATATTCCTTTCATTCGCGATCGCGGCCCTTCTCCTGACGAATGCCTGCCAGAGGGAAGGTGTCATCTACACGCCCGACAACGCCTGCGTTTCGTTCCCTTCGGATGTCGCCCTTTTTGAAATGGTCAAGGAAGACGGCAACAAGATTACCGTCCAGCTGTACCGTGGCAACACGAAAGGTTCCGCCAGCATTCCTGTGACGATCACGGACAAGACGGGCGGCGTATTCACACCGTCCAAGTCCTCCTTTGATTTCGCGGACGGGGAAGGCGTAGCCACCCTGGATTTCACGTATCCCGATATCAATGCCTTCGGTGGCGAGACCTACAGCGTCGTCCTCAGCGTGAGCGAAGACCAGGTTTCTCCTTCCGGCTACAGCGAGATGACCGTCAAGGCCAATCGCAAGCTCACCCGCGTCAAAGTGGGTACGGGTACTTACTATTCCGACTGGTATGAGGAAGAGTGGCCCCAGGACGTCTATACGACGGTCGAGGCTCCCGACTACTTCATCCTGCCCAGCTGCTGGGTCAAAGGCACCGACTTCACTTTCACGATCCGGAACGGCAAGCCGGAATGGCCCGCCAGCTTCTTCACCGGCTATGTACACAGCAGCTATGGCAACGTGTATATCTATTCGGGCGACAGCTACATCACTGACGGCGTCCTGTATCTGGAAGTCTCCGGTTATCGCGTGAGTGCCGGCAGCTTCGGCAGCGGCATCGAGTATTTCGTGCTTCCTCCGGAAATGAAATACTAAGCCTGACCAACTTTTATGAAAGACAGGGTGACTGGGGATTCCAATCACCCTGTTTTTTTTATAACTTTGAATCCATTATGATCGGAGTCTATGATTCAGGCGTGGGCGGCCTTTCCGTCTGGCGGGAGTTGGTGAAACTGATGCCCGACGAGGACTATGTCTATTTTTCAGATGCCGCCTACTGCCCTTACGGACCGAAGGATCCAGCATTCATCGTGGAACGGGCCTGTGCAGTCACCGATTTCTTTCTCGAAAAGGGCTGCGAGCTCATAGTAGTCGCCTGCAATACGGCCACGGCTGCTGCCATTTCCTATCTGCGCGAACACTATACGATTCCTTTTGTCGGGATGGAGCCCGCCATCAAACCCGCCATTCTTCGCAGCCGCAGCGGCGTGGTTGGCGTACTGGCCACGGCCGGCACCTTTAAAGGCAAGTTGTACCTCAGTACGCTGGCACGTTTTTCAGGCGACGTGAAGGTGATCGAGCGCGTGGGTGAAGGCCTGGTCGAAACGGTGGAAAAAGGTATTCTCGACGGTCCCGATGTTGAAGCACTGGTACACCGTTGCATCGATCCGATGCTCGCGGCCGATGCTGACCACATCGTGCTGGGCTGCACCCACTATCCCTTCCTCCAGCCCGTCATCGAACGCCTTGCCGGTCCTTCCGTCACGGTGGTCAACCCGGCCCCCGCCGTCGCCCGCCAGGCACAGCGCCTGCTGGGCAAAAAAGCAGAGCCTTCCCAAAGGAAAGGCTCTACAGAATTCAATTCATCCTCAAAGGATATATCTATCTTATTACGACTCGCTAGTCTCTAAAAGTCCGCATCAGCGGACCGCCGGAGGCCGGTACTTTGCTAAACCCGCTCATATACGCACAACTCCCAGCCTTAGCAAAGTACTAAGGCCGGGAGGCGCGGGGTTTGGGGCAGAGCCCCAATTAATTAGATAATTCCCTGCTCGAGCATGGCGGTGGCGACCTTCATGAAGCCGGCGATGTTGGCGCCCTTCACGTAGTCGATCGTGCCGTCAGGCTGGGTACCGTACTTCACGCAAGCCTCGTGGATCGAGTCCATGATGAAGTGCAGCTTCTCGTCGACTTCCTTGCCGCTCCAGCTGATGTGCGAAGCGTTCTGCGTCATCTCGAGGCCCGAGGTAGCCACGCCACCGGCGTTGACAGCCTTGCCCGGAGCGAAGAGAATGCCGTTGTGCTGGAAGAAGTGGATGGCGCCCGGCTGGCAGCCCATGTTGGAGACCTCGCAGCAGCACCAGGTGCCGTTGGCCTTCAGTTCCTTCGCGTCGTCTTCGGAAAGCTCGTTCTGGAAAGCGCAAGGGAGGGCGATGTCGCATTTCACGCTCCACGCCTTCTTGCCGGCCGTGAATTTGGCCTTGCCCGGGAACTTGGTCGCCATATCCTCAACTTTGTTGCGGTTGGAAGCACGCATTTCGAGCATGTAGTCGATCATCTCAGGGGTGATGCCGTCAGGAATCTCGCAGACACCGTCCGGACCGGAGATAGCGACCACCTTCGCACCGAGTTCACGTGCCTTGGTAGCTGCGCCCCAAGCCACGTTACCGAAGCCGGAGAGAGCCACGGTGCAGCCTTTGATGTCCTTGCCAGCCTTGTGCAGCAGGTTCTGGGTGAAGTAGAGAGCACCGAAGCCGGTAGCTTCCGGACGGAGAATCGAACCGCCCCAGGTAGCACCCTTGCCCGTCAGCACGCCCGTGTTGTACTCACGTGCGAGCTTCTTGTACATGCCGTACAGGAAACCGATTTCACGGCCGCCGACACCGACGTCACCAGCGGGGACATCCTGGTCCGGGCCGATGCACTGCCACAGCTCGGTCATGAAGGCCTGGCAGAAACGCATGATCTCGTCGTTGCTCTTGCCGACCGGGTCGAAATCGGAACCACCCTTGGCGCCACCCATCGGAAGGGTCGTGAGGGCATTCTTGAAAGTCTGCTCGAAGCCGAGGAACTTCAGCATCGAAGGAGTGACAGCCTTGTGGAAGCGGAGACCGCCCTTGTACGGGCCGATCGCGCTGTTGAACTGGATGCGATAACCGAGGTTGGTCTGCACCTTGCCGGCATCGTCAACCCAGGTCACGCGGAACGTAAAGATACGGTCGGGTTCGACCATACGCTCGACGATCTGTGCCTTCTCGAACTCAGGATGCTGGTTGTACACTTCCTCGATGGAGTCGAGGACCTCGCGGACAGCCTGGAGATATTCGCTCTCACCGGGATGCTTCCGCTCGAGGTTCGCCATAATTTCAGCTACTTTCATAGTTGTTGTAAAATTATTGGAAAAATTGTTAAACTATTGGGTTGATTGGTTTGTGTCGTTGTTTATTCCACCGTCCAGGTGGCGCCGCTATGAAGCAACTCGTCCATGCAGGTGATGGGCGAAGCCTGTTTGACCTGCGTGAGCTGGTCGCGGACGCGGTCGTCGTAGGTCGGTTCGCTGACCTGACGGATCACGCCCAGAGCCACCGGGAAATCCGGATACTTCATGTTGATGAGCTGATTCTGGATGGCAGTATCCTCGGCGTGTGCGTCGTGGACAAGGAGCTTGTCGACGGTGATGCCGTTCTCCCCTATCTGGACCACCTTGAGCTTGCCATGATCCAGTATGAGGCCCTTGTCCTTGTTCTTGCCAAAGACCATCGGCTCACCGTGACGCAGGATGATGGTACGGTCGGCGCGGTACTCGCGGTCGGAAATGGTGCTGTGGGCACCGTCGTTGAAGATCACGCAGTTGGTGAGCATCTCGCAGACGGAGCAGCCGTCGTGAGCGGCGGCGGCCACGAAGATCTCCTGGTTCAGCGCCAGTTCGCTGTCGAGGCTGCGGGCGAAGAAGGTGCCGCGGGCGCCGAGCACGAGCGAGCCGGGCGTGAAAGGATTCTCGACGGTTCCGTAGGGCGAGGTCTTGGTAATCTGGCCCAGTTTGGAGGTCGGCGAGTACTGTCCTTTCGTCAGACCGTAGATCTGGTTGTTGAACAGGATGATGTTGATGTCGATGTTGCGGCGGATGGCATGGATAAAATGGTTGCCACCAATGGCGAGGGCATCACCGTCACCACAGGCCTGCCAGACGGAAAGTTCCGGGTTGGCGACTTTCACACCGGTAGAAATGGCCGTTGCACGGCCATGGATGCTATGGAAACCGAAGGTATCCATGTAGTACGGAAGGCGCGAAGAGCAGCCGATACCCGAAATGAACACCAGACGCTCCTTGCTGTAGCCGCGCTGCTCGCATACCTGCGGAAGGGCACGATGGATGGCTGCCAGGACGGCGTGGTCACCGCAACCCGGGCACCAGCGGACTTCCTGGTTGCTCTTGAAATCTTGTGCTGTATATCTCATGATGCTTCCCTCCCGTTAAAGAATTTCGTTGACTGCATCCACGATTTCCTTTACGATGAAAGGCTGACCCTGGACTTTGTTGTACTGCAGATAACTGAACTGCGGCAGCTTGGCGCGCAGATAGTCGGCGAACTGGCCGCTGTTGAGCTCGCACACGATGATCTTCTTGTAGCGGGCGAAGATGTCGGCGGTGTTCTTCGGCAGCGGGTTGATGAAATCGAAGTGGCAGAGGGCCACGCTCTTGCCTTCATCCTGCAGTTCGTGCAGCGCGGTGTAGAGATGGCCGAAAGTGCCGCCCCAGCCCACGAGCAGGACGTCTGCCTTCTCAGGACCGATGACCTTCTGCTCGGGCAGATAGTCGGCCAGGCGGGCGACCTTCTCGGCGCGCTCGGCGACCATCTTGGCGTGGTTCTCCGGGTCGGAGGAGATGACACCGGCGGTGTTTTTCTCCAGACCGCCTACTCGGTGTTCCAGACCGGCTTTACCGGGGAACGCCCATTTGCGGGCAAAGGACTTGGGATCACGCTCGAACGGCTTGAAGGCACCTTCACACTGGTCGATGATCGGCGGCTTGATGGACGGATAGTCCTTCATGGAAGGAATCTTCCACGGCTCACTGCCGTTGCCCAGGAAACCTTCGGTCAGGAGGATGACCGGCATCATGTGCTCCATGGCATACTTGCCGGCATAGAAGGCGGCATCGAAGCAGTGGCTCGGCGAGTGGGCGGCGATCACCGCGATCGGGCATTCACCGTTGCGGCCGTAAAGGGCCTGGGCCAGGTCGGTCTGCTCGGTCTTGGTCGGGATACCAGTGGACGGGCCGCTGCGCTGCACGTCGACCAGCACGAGCGGAAGCTCGGTGATCATGGCCAGGCCGAGTGCCTCACTCTTGAGGGAAAGGCCCGGACCGGACGTGGTGGTCACGGCGAAATTGCCTGCATAGGCCGCGCCGATGGCAGTGCAGATGCCGGCGATTTCGTCTTCAGCCTGCAGGGTCTTCACACCGAGGTTCTTGTGAATGGCAAGCTCCTCGAGGATGGCCGTAGCCGGGGTAATCGGGTAGGAACCGCAGAAGAGCGGCCGTCCGCTCTTTTCAGATGCGGCGATCAGGCCCCAGGCCGTTGCCTGGTTACCGCTGATGTTGCGATATACGCCTTTCTCCTGCTTGGCCGGCTTCACCGTATAGGTGTTGGCGATGGCCTGGATGTTAGCGGCATAGTTGAAGCCGTCGAAGAGCACCTTCTTGTTGGGCTCGATGAGCGCCGGTTTCTTCTTGAATTTCTTTTCAAGATAGGCGTAGGTGTACTCGAGGGGACGGTTGAACATATAGAAGCACATGCCGAGCGTGAACATGTTCTTGCAACGCACGATGGCTTTCTGGTCCATACCGCTGTCCTTGAGGCTCTCCTTGGTCAGGGTCGTGATAGGTGAATAAATGATATTCCGGTCCTCGATCCGGAGCTCCGTGATCGGGTCCTGCGTAGCATAACCAGCCCGCTGGATAAGGGCTTCATCGAACGTGTCCGTGTCGATGATGATGGTTGCAGTAGGCTTGGCCCATTTCGCGTTGGCACGAAGGGCGGCAGGGTTCATGGCCACCAGCACATCACAAAAATCTCCGGGCGTGTTGACTTCGTCCGATCCGATATGGACCTGGAAGCCGGAAACGCCGGAGACTGTGCCGTGCGGAGCACGAATTTCTGCCGGATAATCGGGGAAGGTGGATATCTCGTTGCCGTACAAGGCCGAGGCATCAGCGAACAGGGTTCCCGTCAGCTGCATTCCATCGCCCGAATCTCCACAAAACCTAATTACAACATCTTTGGTGTCAATTACTTTATGTTGCATAGGTTAAAGTTAGGTATTTAAGGATTAGTGGTTTGTCAGTTCTCGTTGCCCAACTGCGTGGGAGCCACCTTTTCGGCGGGAATACCCAATTCCTTCTTGGCCAGCGGGAGCAGGTCGAGGCTCACGGCGTCATCGAAATAGATGAGCGCACCGGACGACAGATCGAAGACGTACACCAGGTTGTTGGCCTTGGAAATCTTCGTAAGGGCGTTCTGGGCCTTCTCGATGACCGGTTGCATCAGCACCTGCTGCATCTGCGCCATCTCCTGCTGCGCGTTCTGCTGGAACTGCTGCATGCGCTGTCCCAATTCCTGCAGTTCACGCTGCTTGGACTCGAGCACCACAGGAGCCCATTCATTGCTCTTCCGCTGATACTCATTCACCTTGTTGTTGTACTCGGTTTCCATTCCCTCGAGCGTCTCGATCAGTTCGTTCTGGTAAGCCTGGAGTTTGACCACTGCGGAGTCCCGCTCGCTCATCAGGCTGATGAGTTCATTGGTGTTGATGTGACCGAACTTGAGGTTCTGCGCCTGCGACAGCGCAGCGAACGAGAGTACACAAAAAGCAAGAAGTACGATTTTTTTCATTTCTTTCAATTTTGGATTATCAAAGTTAGCGATTTTCATTGTAACGGTCAATCACCTTTCGGCTCAGATCGAGAATTTCATTCTTATAGACCACACCCTGCAGGGCGGCCACGTCGATCACCAGGTCATAGCCTTCGCTGCGGGCGACGTCTGCGATGGCCTTTTCCACATCCTTACGGATGGGATCGAGCAGTTCTTCGGCTTTCTTGGCCATGATGCCGTCTTCACCGAAGTAAATCTTCTGTTTCTCCTGGGCTACGCGCTCCTTGGAGATGATTTCGTTCTCGGCATTCTGTCGCTGCGAAGCCGACATGGAATGGCGGTTCGACTGATAGTTCTGGTACAGGTTCTCCACCTTGCCGAGTTCCGTCTCGACGACGGCTTTGTATTTGTCGCTGAGTGCATTGAGCTGCAGCTGCGCAGCTTCATATTCCGGGATGGCAGCCAGGATGGTTTCGGTATTCACATAAGCCACCTTCTGCGCGCCTGCAAACTGGAAACCAGCCAGCAGCACGGCGAGGGCGATAAGGATTCTCTTCATGATTCGTCAGTATTAGAATTGTTGTCCGATCAGGAAATGGAAATGACTCTTGTCCTTGCCAGGTTCCGTGTCGAAGCCCCAGCCCCAGTCGATACCTAACAGACCGACCACCGGCAGGAAGACGCGGAGGCCGACACCGGCCGAGCGCTTGATCTGGAACGGATTGAAATCGCGGATGTCCGACCAGCTGTTGCCGCCTTCCAGGAAAAGCAGTGCGAAGATGGTGGAACTCGGCTGCATGATGACCGGGTAGCGGAGTTCGACCGTGAACTTGTCGTACACGTTGCCGGCATACGCGCCGTTGACATACGGCGTCAGGGAATAGTTCTCATAGCCGCGCAAGCCGATCACCTCATTGCCGTAGGTGTTGTAGCCCGACATGCCGTCACCACCCAGGATGAAGCCCTCGAAAGGCGAGTAGCCCCATCGTTTGTTGTAGTAACCCAGATAGCCGAACTGGGCGCGGGTCATCAGCACGAGGTCGCCCACCAGGCGGGTATAGATCGATCCTTTGAAGGTCCATTTGTGGTACTCGATCCAGCGGTAGTGGTCCTGGACCGACATCGAATTGTAATCGATGCTGCGCCAGTTCTTTTTCATCATCGACCACGGCGGCGTCAGCTGGATCGAGAAGCTGAGGTCGACGCCCTGGCGCGGATAGATCGACTGGTCGGTGGAATTACGCGAAAGCGTGGTCTGCCAGCTGATGTTGTGCGAACGACCCGTGGAGTAGATGAAATAATAGTTCCAGTCCTGCAGGTTGTAGGACTGCCAGTTGAGCGCGTTGTGGAGGACGAAGTAGTTGTCCGGCCACTTCAGCCGGGTGCCCAGGCCGATGGCGGCGCCGAAGATCTCCATGAACTGGTCGTCGTTGAGCACCTGATAATAATAGGTGGAATACGAGTTGGTCTGGCGGGTGAAATAAGCCGAGATGTTGAGGGATGTCGGCTTCTTGCCCGTGAGCCAGGGTTCCACGAAGTTGGCCGTGAAGGCCGTGTAATAGGAACCGTTGGTCTGGAAACGGAGGGACAGCGTCTGTGCATCGCCGAGCGGAACGGGACGCCAGGCTTCCTTCCGGAAGAAGTTGGAGGTGGAGAAGTTGTTGAAACTCACACCCACGGTTCCGACGAACATGCGGTTGCCCCAGCCGCCGGAAAGCTCCAGCTGGCTGTTGGCTTTCTCCTGCACGTTGTAGGAAATATCGACGGTATTGTTGACGGAGTTCGGAATCAGGGTATAACCCTTGGCGGGGTCGACGGCATACTCCGGATCGAAATGGCCCATCGAAGAAATCTCACGCACGGAGCGCTCGAAATCGGTCTGGCGGTATAGATAGCCGGGACGCGTGAAGACGGCGCGGCGCACCACTTTCTCGTTGGTGATGGTGTTGCCGTTGATGATGATGTTGTTGAAGGTAGCGGGCTTCCCTTCGACGATGCGCATCTC
Organism: Bacteroidales bacterium; assembly: GCA_016290385.1. Classification (GTDB taxonomy): domain Bacteria; phylum Bacteroidota; class Bacteroidia; order Bacteroidales; family UBA932; genus Cacconaster. Next base: position 19,967 of record JAEETO010000023.1, read on the forward strand.
CACGTCGACCGAGTCGCCTTCGATGGACAGTTCCACCGGCGTGACGTTGAAGAAGAGGAAACCGTTGTCACTGTAGAGCTTGCGGATGGAAATATCGCCTTCCTTCTCACCGGAATAAAGGCGCTTGTCCATGGTCACCACGTCGTAGACGTCTCCCTTCTTGATGCGGAGCACGTCGTTGAGCATGTCTTCGGTGTATTCGGAGTTTCCGGTCCAGGTGATGTTGCGGAAATAGTATTTCTGGCCTTTGTCGATCTTGAAATGGATGCCCAGCCTGCCGTCCTCAGGGAATCGGTAGAGCGAATCGCTCACGATCTTGGCGTCGCGGTAACCGGCCTCGTTGAAGACCTCCAGCAGTTTTTCCTTGTCGCCGGCATACTCGCTTTCCTGGAACTTCTTGGACGAGAAGAGGTTGTACCACTTGGCATCCTTGGTCTTCTTCATCGCGCGGTCGAGCTTGAACTTCTTGATCTCGTCGTTGCCCTCATAGGTGATCGACTTGACTTTCAGTTTCTTTCCCTTGTTGATGTCAAAGGTCACGCGAACGGCGTTGCGGATGATGGAATCGTTGGCCACCTCAACTTTGACGTCCACGTCTGCAAATCCTTTCTCCTTGAAATATTCCTTGATGGACCTGATGGAGGAAGCCTTTACATATTCGGATAGCGGAGTCGCGCGACGCAGGTTGAGCCTTTCCTTGAGATCGTCGCGTTCGCTGTTCTTGACACCGCGGTAGTTCCAGGAGACCACGCGGGGACGCTCCTGAATATCGAGCCGGAACCAGGCCGTATCACGGCCGGCACTGAGGGAATCGACATAGAATCCGATGTTGGAAGCGGCGCCCTGCAGCCAGATACGCTTGACAGCGGCCGATACGTCATCGCCCGGCACCGTCACGGTATCGCCGGGACGGATGCCCAGCACGGACAGAAGCTGGCTTTCTCCCAGATATTTCGTACCTGATACACGGATGCCCCCGACGACATAGGTCTTGGGGTTGTTGTAATCCACCTCCACAGGAACTGATCCTGCATCCTGCGCCACAGCCGGCAGCACGGTCAACGACAGGATGGCTCCGATCAGCGCTAAAAATATCCTTTTCATCAAATTCTTGCAGAATAGACTTACAAAGTTATACAAATTTTCGACTTATTCAACCTTACCGTATCTTCTTTGCCGTTTGTTGAAGTCGGAAATCGCTTGCTCGAGGTCGCTTCTGCGAAAATCAGGCCAAAGCACTGGCGTATAATAGAACTCTGTATAGGCAGTCTGCCAGAGCATGTAGTTGCTGATGCGCTGTTCCCCGCTTGTCCGGACCAGCAGGTCGGGATCGGGAATGCCGGCCGTGGCCAGGTATCCGCTGAATCCTGCCTCGTCGATGGGAAGTTCCTTGCCGGCCGCCAGGCAGTCGGCGGTATACCGGCGCACAGCCTGGAGGATATCCCATTTCCCGCTGTAACTGAGCATCACGATCATCGCCATGCGGTCTCCCCCGACCGCGGATTCCCGCTCCAAATCATGGATGGCATCCATCAGGGACGGGGACAGGCGCACCGTATTCCCGATGACCTGGAGCCGGATATGATTCTTGAGCAAGGTATCGCGCTCGGCGATCATCGTCTTGAGCAAGAGTTCCATGAGGCCTTTCACCTCATCGGCGGGACGGTCCCAGTTCTCCTCCGAGAAAGCGAACAGGCTCAGATACTTGACGCCGATCTCGGCGCAATAGGTCGTCACGTCGCGGACGGCTTCCACGCCGGCGTTGTGGCCGAAGAGGCGGCGCTTGCCCTGCTGGCGTGCCCAGCGGCCGTTACCGTCCATGATAATGCTGATATGCTGCGGAATTTCCATGGTATATACTGGATTTATCGGTTGGCATTGCGGCGGTCCTCGCCCCAGAAGAGCTTGGTCTGCAACGCATGGATGAAATTATCGTCGGAAAGGGAGACATAGCGCAGCCCGTAACGGCCGCGGACGATGCTCACTGTGGTTTCGGAGGGAATTTCGCAGGGACGGTTGTCGAGCGTCAGCAGGGCACCCGGACCGCGTGAGCGGAAACTCAGCTCAATGGCGGCATCCATCGGGACCACCAGCGGACGCACGTTGAGATTGTGCGGGGCCACCGGCGCGACGACCATCACGGAAGAGGAAGGCATCACCACGGGACCGCCCACGCTCAGGTTGTAGGCCGTGCTGCCCGTCGGCGTGGCGATGACCAGCCCGTCGGCCCAGTAGGTCGGCAGTTCGCGGCCTTCGATGCAGACTTTGATCTGCAGCATCCCCGTCCCCCGGCGCTGCAGCGACACCTCATTGAGCGCAAAGGGATAGAAACCGTCGGGAAGTTCCGCACAAGTCACACGCAACAGGCTGCGCTCCTCCACCGTGTACCGGCCGGAAAGCAGGGCGTCGACCCAGCCGGGTTCGTCCGCCCGCGCCGTGGTCAGGAAGCCCAGGTGCCCGAAATTGATGCCGGCCACGGGGATTCCGCGGTCACGCACGAAAGTGAGGGACTGGAGGAAGGTCCCGTCTCCGCCCAGCGACAGGAACAAGTCGGTATCTGCCGGCAGGTCTTCGCAGGAAAAAAAATCTTCTCCGTAACAGACTACACTGGCACCTTTTTCGCGGAGCACCCGCCTGACCGCTTCAATCCCGTCGTTCCGGTCGCGCTTATATAAAGCAATTTTCATATTTGGAGCCAAAATTATTAATTTTGTGTGTCATGACCAAATTAAGTGTAAACATCAACAAGATCGCCACGTTGCGGAACGCACGCGGCGGCAACGTACCCGACGTGCTCAAGGCAGCCGTCGACTGCGAGCGCTTCGGCGCCCAGGGCATCACCGTTCATCCCCGGCCCGACGAACGCCACATCCGCTACGCGGACGTCCGGGCCCTCAAACCCATACTTACCACTGAATTCAACATTGAAGGCAAGCCCATCGACAGCTTCCGCGACCTCGTGCTGGAAGTACACCCTGCCCAGGTGACGCTCGTGCCCGACGCCGAAAACGCCCTGACCTCCAACGCCGGCTGGGACACCAAACGCAACCTGCAGTATCTCAAGGAAATCTGCGGCATTTTCAAGCGCGACGGCATCCGGGTCTCCATCTTCGTCGACCCCGTGATCGAGATGATACAGTATGCTGCGGAAACGGGCTGCGACCGGGTGGAACTCTACACGGAGGCCTATGCTTCCGGCTACGCCGCCCATCGCGAGCAAGCCATCGCCCCGTATTATGCCGCCGCCTGCGAAGCCGTACGGCTCGGACTCGGGCTCAATGCCGGGCACGACCTCAATACCGAGAACCTCCGCTACTTCAACCAGCACATCCCCGGACTGCTCGAAGTCTCGATCGGCCATGCCCTGATCAGCGACGCCCTTTATCTCGGCCTCGAAAAGACCATTCAAGCTTATTTGGGAGAGTTGAAATAAAATGCTTATCTTTGCAGCTTGCACGTTAGCATGAATATTCAATATTTAACTGATACAATGAAACAAACTCCCCTCATCCTGAGCATCATTGCCTGCATCGCAGCAGTGGCCGCCCTGATTCTCACGCTCACCACGCCCAAAAACACCCACAAGACCGTTGAAAGCTCGGAAAGCATCCAGGCCGTGGCCGGTGACATCGTCTACCTCCGCCTCGACACCCTGATGATGCAGTACGACATGTACAGCGACCTGCAGTCCGCCTTCGAAGCCAAGGCACAGACCGTCGACAGCGATCTCAACAAGAAAGCCCGCAAGCTCGAGAGCGACATCAAGAACTTTGAGAACCAGATCAACAAAGGCCTGCTCACCCGTTCCGCCGCCGAGCAGCAGAACAACTCGCTGCAGCAGCGCCAGGCCAACCTCCAGAACGAAGCCGCCCAGAAGCAGCAGGAACTGGCCGAGGAAAGCCAGGTGCTCCTCAACCAGGTGATGTTCGCCATCAAGACCTATCTGGAAGAATACAACAAGGACCACAACTTCGCGGCCATCCTGACCACCACCGATGCTTCGAACGTCGTCATGGTCGGCGCCCCTGCCCTTGACATCACCCAGGAAGTCGTGGAAGGCCTGAACGCCGAATACATCAAGACCCGCAACACCAACAAAAAGAGCGAATAGCATCGCCGACCGCCCATGAAGCGCCTTGCCTTGTACCTGTTCCTGCTGCTCGCAGCCACCTCCCTGTCCGCACAGGGATACGATGTCCCCGACGTCGTGATCTCCAAGGAGAAAGCGAACATCGCAGGAAAAGTCTATTATGTACACAAGGTGCTTCCCAAGCAGACCCTCTATTCGATCGGCAAAGCCTATGGCGTAAAGGAAGAGGAGCTCGTCGCAGCCAATCCTGATTGCAAGGACGGACTGAAGGCGGGCTCCATCCTCTTCATCCCCGTCAACGAGGCGGACACGCCGTCCGAAGCCGCCAAGGCTGACGACAAAGCCGGAAAGGAGACACAGCGGGTCGAGCCGGAAGAGACCTTCGAGGAAGACACCGAACTGGAAATCGAGCGCGTCATCGAGCACCAGGTCCGCTGGTACGAATCGCTTACTTCCATCGCGCGCAAATACAAGGTCACCGCAGCCGAGATCCTCGCCTACAACGGTCTCAAGGATACAGACAGCATCCGCGGACGTACCCTGCTGATCCCCGTCTATCGGGAACGCTCCGCCACCGCGGACCCGGACGACGATCCTAACGAACCCGACGATACGGACGACCCCGGCCTCGTCAGTGGAACTGAAGACGGAGCGGAAGACCCTGTGACGCCCGTCCGCAAGCAACGCTGGTTCTCTGCCGCAGATCCCATCCACATCGCACTGGTACTCCCCTTCCATGCCAGCACGACCCCGGCCGCTTCTTTCCTCAACTTTTACAGCGGCGCCTTGATGGCCGTGCAGGAGCAGAAAGAGAGGGGTGCCCATCTCATTCTCAACGTCTATGACCTTGCGCAAGGCGCACAAAGCATCCTGGCAGATTCCAGGTTCCAGGAAAGCGACGTGGTGATCGGCCCCGTCGAAGCCACCACCCTCGACCCCTTCCTGTCCTTTTCCGACCAGAAGGGCGTGATACTCGTCTCACCGCTGGACCACAAGGCTGATTCACTTGCTGACACGCATCCGTTTTTCTTTCAGGCTCCCGCTTCCGCCAACACGCAGCTCAACAACCTGATCGCCAGTGTACACGGCCGGAACCAGGGTCCGGTTTACCTGGTCACCAGC
>JAEETO010000114.1 GCA_016290385.1 Bacteroidales bacterium
TCTCGACGGTGTGCGCGAAAAACTCACCGAGAAACCGATCTACCTGGAGACCGACAAGGTCATTCCCATCGAGATCGCGATGCAGTACAACGACGGTTTCAGCGAGAACGTCCACTCATATGTCAACAACATCAACACCATAGAAGGCGGTACGCACCTGAGCGGTTTCCGCCGCGGCCTGACCACCACGCTCAAGAGCTACGCCGACAAGAACGGCCTGCTCTCCAAGCTGAAATTCGACCTCGACCCTTCGGACTTCCGAGAGGGTTTGACCGCTGTCATTTCGGTGAAAGTCGCCGAGCCGCAGTTTGAAGGACAGACCAAGACCAAGCTGGGCAACAGCGAGGTCATGGCTGCCGTATCACAGGCGGTGAGCGCCGCACTCGAGCAGTATCTGGAAGAGAATCCGAAGGATGCCCGCGCCATCGTCGACAAGGTGGTGCTGGCCGCCACTGCCCGCCACGCCGCCCGCAAGGCCCGCGAGCTGGTGCAGCGCAAGACTGTGATGTCGGGTGCCGGCCTGCCGGGCAAGCTGGCCGACTGCTCCGACCGCGATCCGGCCAAGTGCGAGCTCTTCCTCGTGGAGGGCGACTCTGCAGGCGGAACGGCCAAGCAGGGCCGCAACCGCCAGTTCCAGGCCATCCTGCCGTTGCGCGGCAAGATCCTCAATGTGGAGAAAGCCATGGAGCACCGGGCTTTCGAAAGCGAGTCAATCCGGAATATCTACACTGCGCTGGGCGTGTCGGTCGGTACCGAGGAAGATCCCAAGGCGCTCAACATGACGAAGCTCCGCTACCACAAGGTCATCATCATGACCGATGCCGACGTGGACGGCAGCCACATCGCCACGCTGATCCTGACTTTCTTCTTCCGTTACATGCCCGACCTGATCCGCAGCGGCTACGTCTATATCGCCACGCCGCCGCTCTATCGCGTGAAGAAGGGCAACGTGGAGGAGTACTGCTGGACCGACGAAGAGCGCTCCGCTGCCATCGAGCGCATCGGCAAGGGCAAGGATACCGGCCTGCTGGTCTCGCGCTACAAAGGTCTCGGTGAAATGGATGCCGAGCAGCTCTGGGCCACGACCATGGACCCGGAAAAGCGTATCCTGCGCCAGGTCCAGATTGAAAACGCGGCCGAGGCCGACCGCATCTTCTCGATGCTGATGGGCGACGACGTCCCGCCGCGCCGCGAGTTCATCGAGCAGAACGCCAAATACGCCAACATTGATGCATAATTTCTAAAACCCGAATACATACAATGGATATTTTCGAGAGAATCGCCAAAGATTCCGGCGGCCCGCTGGGCCAGTATCGCGACAAGGCCTTCGGCTATTTCATGTTTCCGAAACTGGAAGGGGAACTGGGACCGCACATGCGTTTCCAGGGAGAGGAGGTACTCTGCTGGAGCCTGAACAACTATCTGGGCCTGGCCAATCATCCTGCCATCCGCAAGGTCGACGGTGAAGCCGCCGCCCGCTGGGGCCTGGCTTATCCGATGGGCTCTCGCATGCTCACCGGTCATACCGCGCTGCACGAGCAGCTGGAGCGCGAGCTGGCCGAATTCGAGAAGAAAGAAGATGCATTCCTCTTCAACTTCGGCTACCAGGGCATCGTCTCGACCATCGATTCGCTCATGTCGCGTCACGACGTGATCGTCTATGACAACGAATGTCACGCCTGCCTGCTCGACGGTATCCGTCTGCACGTGGGCAGCAAATACAAATATCGCCACAACGACATCGCGCACTGCGAGAAGATCCTCGCCCGTGCCTGCAAAGAGGCCGAAGAGGCCGGCGGCGGCGTGCTGCTGATCACCGAAGGCGTCTATGGCATGACGGGCGCACTGGGCATTCTCGACCAGATCGCCGCGCTCAAGAAGAAATACAGGTTCCGCATCCTGATCGACGATGCGCACGGTTTCGGTGTCATGGGCCCGCACGGCCGCGGCACTTCCGAGCACTTCGGCGTGATGGACGAGATCGACCTCTACATCGGCGCCTACGCCAAGAGCATGGCCATCATCGGCGGCTTCGTGGCCGGTCCGCACGCCATCATCAACTACCTGCGTTACAATCTCCGCTCGCAGATTTATGCGAAGGCGCTCCCGATGCCCATCGTGGAAGGCTGCCTCAAGCGTCTGGAGATCATCCGCGGTCCTGAGGGCGACGAGCTCCGCAAGAAGCTCTGGACCATCACCCGCGCGCTGCAGGACGGCCTGCGCAAGCGTGGTTTCGACATCGGCGTGGCTGAGGCCTGCGTGACGCCGGTCTTCATGAAGGGCAACCTGGCCCAGGCGACCAACATCCTGATCGACCTTCGCAAGAACTATCACATCTTCTGCTCGGTGATCACCTATCCGGTCGTTCCGGAAGGCGTCCTGATGTACCGCATCATCCCGACCGCCGCCCACACGCTGGAAGATGTCGAATACACGCTCAACGCCTTCGCAGAAGTCCGCGAAAAACTCAGTCAAGGCGTCTACGACGCCGACGACATCCAAAACGTCAGCGTCCGCTAGTAGCCGAGGTTCTCGCCGTTGAGGATGCGGGAGAAGTACCAGAGGTGGAGGCGGAGGGCGTAGTCCCAGTATTTCCAGCTGTGGACGCCGGGAGAAAAGATTTCGATATAGGGCACGCCCAGTTCCTTGCAGCGCTCGCAGAAGGCGAGGTTGCAGGGATAGAGGCTGTCGCTGTAGCCGCAGCTGATGACCATCAGCTTGTCGCTGCCTTGGGCCCGCTCGATGCGGTTGATGGCCGATTCTGCGTCGTGCCGTTTGTTCTCTGGCTCGTAGGGGCCCAGCAGCCGGTCGAGGCCGAGCCGGCCTTTCTCGGCATTGAGGTCGAGCACGCCGCTCATCGAGCCGGCTCCCCGGAAGCGGTTGATGTCATCGAGAAAGAGGTTGATGGCGCCGTGGCCGCCCATCGACAGGCCCGTGATGAAAGTCTTTTCCGGTGACAGGTAATATTTTTCCATGATCTGCGGATACATCTCCTTGTCGAAGAACGTGCGCCACTGCATCGCGTCCGGGTCTTTTCCGTTCACATACCAGCTGTCGTAGAAACCATCCGGGCAGATGATCATGAAGCCCGTCTCGTCGGCTACGGCCTGCAGGTCGCTCTTGTCGGCCCAGTTGCGGTAGCAGCCCGACCAGCCGTGCAGCAGGAAGAGGGCCGGCACCGGGTCCGGCTCACCGCAGCATTCCACGCAGTATTCTTCCGCGTAGTTGCCGGCGACCTGCGACGGGATGAACACCAGCACGGAGTCGTCGGCATGCAGGTTGGGGGAGGAGATCACGACAAGTTGCTGGGCATGAGCCACAAAGGCGAAGAGCACAACGAGCAGGGACACCATGATTTTTTTCATATCCGATGATTTTTTATTAAATTTACAAATTCGCTTCTCTACAAAGTTATGAAAAATTATCGGATCTATATCTGTTTTATCGTGCTGGCCGCCCTGATGATCCTGCTCTATCCCAAGGAGGGCAAGTTCCAGTATGAATACCAGAAAGGCCGCCCCTGGGTTTATGAGACGCTGATTGCACCCATCGATTTTCCGATTCTCAAGACCGAGGCCGAGATGCTCAAGGAAAAGGAGGATCGCGCTTCCGAGACCGTCGCATTTTACAGTTATGATCCGACCGTAGCGCCGCCCCGTCTCGAACAGTTCGCCCACAGGGCCGTAGAGATAGACCTTTCCAACCAGCTCACCCGTGAAATGTACGATCACTTGCGCGAGGCGTATGACCGGGGCATTGTCGCCGACTTGAATACCGGTGAGTATTCCGACGAAGTGATCTCCATCAAGCGCGACAAGCGCTTCATCGAGACACCGGCCACCGAAGTGTATGACATCGAGCGCATCTACAGCATCCTGAAATCCGACCTCGTGTACGGCTATCCGGAAATGGACATCGACTCCATCGCCACGCTGCTCAGCATCAGGGACTTCATCGTCCCCAACCTGCTTTTCGACGAAAACACCACGCAGATGGTCCACCGGGAAGCCGTCAACTATATCTCGCCGACAAAGGGTATGATCTATGCCGGGCAGCTTATCGTGTCGGAAGGAGAGATCGTGACCAGTGACATCTGCCAGATCCTCGATTCCTATAAAGCCGAATACAAGCTGAGCTATGGCTATACAGGATCTCCCAATGCGCTGCTGATCAGTCATCTGCTGCTGGTATTCGCCATCCTGGCCCTGTTCTTCTTCGTGCTCTGGTTCGTGGACCGCAATTGCTTCGAGGACTTGCGCAAGCTGATCTTCCTGATGCTCCTGCTGTTTCTTTCCTTCGCGGCAGTGGCTGTCTTGTTCCGGGTCGACCAGCACTTGCTGTATCTCTTCCCCTTTGCCATCGGCGCGCTGTACTTGAGTGCCTTTTTCCACGATGACCTCGCCTGCGCCCTGCAGCTGGTGTACCTGCTGCCCCTGCTGGTCATTCCTGAAAATGGCGTGGAACTCTATTTCACCTTTGCCGTGGGCGCTCTGGTCGGACTGCTGGCCTATGGCCGCTTCAACCGGGGATGGCTGCAATTCGTAAACGCCCTGTTTATCTTCCTCGCCCTGGCGGTGGTGAATTTCTCCTTCAAACTGGGCACGGGCGACCTGTCCTATGCATTCAAGTCGACCAACTTCCTCTATCTGGGCATCAGCGCCATTCTGAGCATCGTGCTCTATCCCTTCGTCTATCTGTTCGAGAAAGTCTTCGGATTCGTGTCGTATTCGCGTCTGTGGGATCTGACCGATACCAACAACCCGCTGCTGCGGAACCTGCAGCAGAAAGCACCGGGTACTTTCCAGCATGCCCTGCAGGTAGCCAACCTGGCCGAACATGCGGCCCGGGAAATCGGAGCGGACGGCATGCTGGTGCGGGTAGGGGCCCTGTACCATGACATCGGGAAGCTGGAGAATCCGATGTGCTTTATCGAGAACCAGGCGGAGGGCGTGAACTATCATGCCGGACTGACGCCTGAGGAAAGTGCGCGGGCCATCATCAAGCACGTGGACGACGGCCTTGCCCTGGCCCGTAAGGCCAATCTGCCCGAAAGCGTGTGCGATTTCATCGCCAGCCATCACGGCCGCTCGCGTACGCTCTATTTCTACAACGTGTACTGCAATGGAGGCGGTGATCCGGCCAATACCGAACCTTTTACCTACAATGGCATCCTGCCCAAGACAAAAGAACAGGTGGTGGTGATGATGGCCGATGCCGTGGAGGCGGCGTCCCGTAGCCTGAAAGACTATTCGGAAGAAAGCATCTCGCAGTTGGTCGAACGGATCCTTGCCAGCCGCTTCGAAGATTCACAGCTGGCCCAGGCGGATATCTCGCTCAAGGAAATCGACCAGGTCAAGGAGTCGTTCAAGCGTTACCTGCAGCAGATTTACCACGCCCGGATCGCCTATCCGAAACGGCAAAAACCAAAAGCGTAAGGCAGAGTATGAGGAAAGCGTAGCAGGCAAAGCGTCCGATGCGGTCTCCGTGGCGGACGAAGGGTGTCAGTGCTTCGTTTCCCTGGATAGTGCCGCGCAGCGTGGTTTCTACCCAGTACGGCGTTTTCACCAGCACGTCTCCCCGTTGGTTGATGATTCCGGATGTGCCGGTGTTGGCGGCCTGTACGATGTCGCGGCGGTTTTCAATGGCGCGCCGCCGTGCGAAGTTGAAGTGCTGCCGGTCGCCC
>JAEETO010000024.1 GCA_016290385.1 Bacteroidales bacterium
CGGCCAGGAAATCCGTATCGGGCAGATCGTAGCAGTACGTGGAGACATCTTTGTGCATGGCTTGCAGATATTCGATTCCGGCATTGGTCTGGATCTGGGCCGATGTCAGCGCGGTGAAGGCGCAGAGGACGGCGGTGGTCAGTGTAAGTTTTTTGATCATCTCATTCGGAATTGTTTGCAAGTTTAAAGATACGTATAATTTTTCTGAATGATTGTAGTATCTTTGTAAGACAAACCCAATCTGGCACATGAAACGCACCCTCATCATTACCGGCGGCGCGGGATTTATCGGCTCGCATGTCGTCCGTCTTTTCGTGAACAAATATCCCGAATACAGGATCATCAACCTCGACAAACTTACGTATGCGGGCAATCTGGCGAACCTCAAGGATATCGAAGACAAACCCAACTACAAGTTCGTCAAGATGGACATCTGCGATTTCGAAGGCGTACTGAAACTGATGCAGGATGAGAAAGTGGACGGCGTCATCCACCTGGCTGCCGAGAGCCACGTGGACCGCTCCATCAAGGATCCGTTCACCTTTGCCAAGACCAACGTGATGGGTACGCTGACGCTGCTTCAGGCCGCGAAGCTGACCTGGGAAGCCCTGCCGGAGAAGTACGAAGGCAAGCGCTTCTACCACATCTCTACCGACGAAGTGTACGGCGCACTGGAGATTACCGATCCGGCCGGCGTGGAGCCGCCGTTCACCACGAAGGCCTCTTCCGGAAGGCACCATCTCGCCTACGGAACGGCTTTCTTCACCGAAGACCTCAAGTACCAGCCGCACAGCCCGTACAGTGCCGCCAAGGCGTCGAGCGACCATTTCGTCCGCGCCTATCACGACACCTACGGCCTGCCGGTCGTGGTGACCAACTGCTCGAACAACTACGGCCCGTATCAGTTCCCTGAAAAGCTGATCCCGCTGTTTATCAACAATATCCGTCATGGTAAACCGCTGCCGGTCTATGGCAGGGGCGAGAATGTGCGCGACTGGCTCTACGTCGAAGACCACGCCCGGGCCATCGACCTGATTTTCCACAAAGGGAAAGTGGCTGAGACCTACAACATCGGCGGCTTCAACGAGTGGAAGAACATCGACCTGATCAAGGTGCTCATCAGGACGGTCGACCGCCTGCTGGGTAATCCCGAAGGCACGAGCGACCACCTGATCACCTATGTCACCGACCGCGCCGGCCATGACCTCCGTTACGCCATCGACTCTACGAAGCTCCAGAAAGAACTCGGCTGGGAGCCGTCGCTCCAGTTCGAGGAAGGCATTGAGAAGACCGTCCGCTGGTACCTCGACAACCAGGCCTGGATGGACAATGTCACGAGCGGTGACTACCAGAAGTACTACGACGATATGTATCTGAACCGTTGATGCGTCAACCCGCGCAGTGGAGCGAGTGATTGCTTATGCTTTCCAAAAACGAAATTAAAGAAATCAAAGCGCTGGGACAGAAAAAGTTCCGCGATGAGCGGCGTTTGTTCGTCGTCGAGGGGGAAAAGCTCGTAGCCGAAGCTCTGCGGTCCGGCTTCGACATCGTCGCCCACTATCGCGTCGAAGATATCGGCGTAGAAGCCATGGCCCGCATCAGCCAGCTGACCCATCCGTCGCCCGCCCTCGCCATCGTCCGTCAGCCCGATCCCGCCCCGGCCAGTATCCAGCCCGATGAACTTGTCCTCGCCCTCGACGGCATCCGCGACCCCGGCAACCTGGGCACCATCCTGCGCATCGCCGACTGGTTCGGCATCCACCAGATCCTCGTCTCCGAAGACACGGTCGAAGTCTACAACCCGAAAGTCGTCCAGGCCACCATGGGCGCTATCTTCCGTGTACGGGTGCATTATTGTGATTTGAGAAGCGAATTCCAGAGCGCCACGGAGCGTCAGACTATGACAATCTACGGGACATTCCTTGATGGCGACAATATCTATCAGACACCATTGACCAGGGGCGGCATCATCGTGATGGGCTCCGAGGCCAACGGCATTTCGCCCGAAGTCGCCGCGACCGTTACCCGCCGCCTCTATATTCCGCCCTTCCCGCCCGACGCCCATACCAGCGAATCCCTCAACGTCGCCGTCGCCACCGCCATCACCGTCGCCGAATTCCGCCGACGCTGACGATGTGCGTGGCACTTATCCGTCTGTCTGTCAATAAATTAACGTTTTTCGGTTGCGTTAAAATGCGCAATCGATTTCGGGTAATTCGCTGATAATCAGATGGCTCAGCGCCACGGCCCTAGATCGGAGATTGCCGCAGGCGATGATTCAGATCCTTCGCTTCGCTCAGGATGACAATGACGATTTTTTTGTACATTTGTAAGTTATGAGGAAAACTGCGCTGTTGATCGGATGCATGTCGCTGCTGGCGCTGGCTGCCGGCGGCTTGATGACAGGCTGCTCCACGACCCGGATGCTCGCGGAAGACGAACTGCGCCTTTCCGAGAACCGCATCGTCATCACCAACGGCACGACCGACAACGCGACCTACAACCCCTCCTCGCTTACCCCGTATATCAAGCAGAAATCCAACCACTACGTCTTCGGCAAGTGGCACCCGGGCCTGTATATCTACAACTGGCAGAACGGAAAGGGCGGCGGCTGGGACCGCTTCTGCCAGAAGATCGGCCAGGCCCCCGTCGTCTTTGAAGAAGACCTGGTGAGCCAGTCCATCAAGAGCATGGTCGACCACCTGACCTACCAGGGCTATTACAATTCCACGATCGAAGCCCATACCCAGGTCAAGGATAAAAAAGCGCGGGTTGAGTACGATGTCACCCTCGGCAAGCAGTTTCCCATCCGGACCATCGACTATCAAGTGAAAGACAGCACCCTGGCCGGTCTCATGGCGGCAGACTCATCCAATTTTACCGTGGTTCCGGGCGATTACCTGTCCGAAGAGAAACTGGAGAAAGAAAGCGAACGCCTGTCGAGCCATTTCCGGAATAACGGCTACTGGGGCTTCTCGAAAAACTATTTCTTCTTCTACGCCGATACGACCACCCACCGCGACGAAGCCGACCTGATCGTCAAGCTCGAGAACTATACCCGCAACGAGAGCGAAGACGCCGCCCGGGAGCACAAACAGTATACCATCGGCAACGTGGCCCTGATGCCGCAGCCCGGCATGCGCGTGCGGCCCAAATTCCTGCAGAACCTGAACCAGCTGCGCCCCGGCGAACTCTATAGCGAAGAAAAGATCAACCGCGAGTATGACCGCTACGCCAGCATCCCGCTCTTCAGCAGTGTCAACATGATGCTCCGCGAGTCAGACTACGATTCCACTGCCGTGGACTGCCGCATCCTCCTTCAGCAGGCCCGCCTGCAGGCCGTCAAGCTCAACCTGGAAGGTTCCTTCAACTCCACGGGACTTTTTGGCGTTACACCCGCCCTTTCCTACAGCCACAAGAATCTGTTCGGGGGCGGGGAAGTGTTTACGCTGGGCTTCCGCGGCAACTTCCAGTTTATGTTCAATTCGCCCACACGGGCGACCGAACTGGGTGTCACCACCGGCCTGAAGATTCCGTGGTATCCCGATTTCATCCTGCGCATGCCATTCGTCAACCTGCCGCAGATGGACATCAACTTCGCGTACAATTACCAGAACCGGCCCGAATATACCCGCAATATCGTAACCGGCAACTACGGCTTTACCTGGAACATTGCCAAGAAATTCTACTACCAGTTCTATCCGGTCCAGCTGAGTGCCGTCAATGCCACGCGCATCGACTCCACTTTCATCGCCGGCATCAAGGACCCGTATCTGAAGAATTCCTTCCGCAGCCACCTCGACCTGGGCGGAAACGGCACTTTCTATTTCACCACCAACACGACTGTCAATCCGAAAGTGACCTATTTCTACACCCGTTTCCAATACGACATGTCGGGCAACTTGATGAGTCTGCTGGGCAAGACGGGCATGTTCAAGAAAGGGGAGCATGGCGAAGACCTGATTGCGGGTATCCCGTATTCGCAGTATGTCCGGGCCGAGATGCAGGCAGTGGGTACTTTCCGTATCGGTGACGTGGACCAGTATGCCCTGGCGGTCCGGGCGCTGGCAGGTGCGGGTTTCGCGTATGGAAACTCCGTGTCACTGCCTTTTGAGAAACTCTTCTATGCGGGCGGTGCGAGCAGCATGCGCGGCTGGCGGGCGAGGGCCGTAGGTCCGGGCATGGCGCCGCGCGACACGAGTTTCGCCATTGCCAACCAGTCGGGCGACATGCATCTGGAGGCCAACGTGGAGATGCGTTTCCCGATGTTCTGGAAGCTTGAAGGAGCGGTCTTTGCCGATATCGGCAACGTGTGGAACATCGGCGGCGCCGACATAGACGGCCAGTCACGCGATCCCCGGAGTCTCTTCTCGTTCAAGAATCTGCTGCGCAGTACGGCGGTCGATGTCGGTCTGGGCGCACGCCTGGATTTCGGCATGGTGCTCATCCGTTTCGATCTGGGCTTGAAAGTATATGATCCGAGCGTGCAGGAGTGGATGGGAATCAACGACTGGTTCGACGGCAATTACGCCTTCCACTTCGGAATTGGATACCCGTTCTAATTTAACAGGAAAGTGAAGGCGGTGACGGCGGCGGCTTCTTTCTGGAGCTCCGCCGGATTGATAGGGTAGCGGTAGATGGAACCCTTCAGCGGCCAGGCCGGATCCGGAACACCCTGGACTACCTGATAGTCACCCAGCGGCGCCAGATAACCCGGAACCACCTGTATGATCTTCTCGGCAAAAGCGGGACTCTCTTCCAGGACGAAAGTATGCAGCGGCTGGTCGACGCGTGTCGACAACTCGATCGCAAAGGAATTGAATTCGCCGGATTCGTGCAGATCCTGGTTAATAGAAGCCAGGCCGCTCGGCCGGGTAGAATCGGGTGCAGGCGCGTAGAAGACGGCCCGGATAGTATTGTCGTGCTGGATCTTGATCTTTTTGTAGGCTTCCAGGACTTCCAGGATCAGGGCGCAGGCCGTCGGATCGTCGAGCGAAGCGGAGATGATCGAGATCTGGGGAGCTTTCGCCTTGCCGGAGAATTCGGCGACGAGCGAAGTCAGTTCCTCTTCGTCAACCGTCCATAAATCGTTGGCACCGAGTTCGCCCAGGAGCTGCAGGGTCAGGTAGTCGAGTTGTTTGTCGCCGGTATACTGCCGGAGCTTGGCGCTGTAGCTGTCTTCTTTTCCGTCGAAGAAGTTGCCGATCTGCGCAATGCGGGTTTCCGGAGTGATTTTTTTGCAGGCAACCGCCGACAGGACGACGAGCGCCAGAAGCAGGATTCTTTTCATGTCGCTTTAAATTCTTTTTCCAAAAATGAACGAGCCGATGCGTACAAGAGTCGTGCCTTCTTCGACGGCGATGCGCCAGTCCTCGCTCATGCCCATGGAGACCTGGTCGCAGCCCGGGATATCGGAGAGGCGCTGTGACAGTGCCTTGAGGGTGCGGAATTCCCGCCGGACCTCGTCCATGTCATCGGTAAAGGTTGCCATGCCCATCACGCCGCGCAGGCGGACGTTGGGATAGTCACCGATATGCCGGGCAAGGGCCTCGGCTTCTTCTGGCAGGAAGCCCTGTTTGCTGGTCTCCCGGGCGATGTGGACTTCCAGCAGGCAGTCGACTGTTTTTCCCAATGCTCCGGCCGCTTTGTCGATTTCTGCGAGCAGGTGTTCCGAGTCCACGGAGTGGATCAGGGCGACATAGGGGAGGATGAGCTTGATCTTGTTGGTCTGCAGGTGCCCGATGAAATGCCACTGGATGTCGGCGGGAAGGCTTTGGGCCTTGGCCGCGAGCTCCTGCGGCCGGTTCTCGCCGAAGGCCCGCTGGCCGGCCTCGTAGGCCTGCAGGATATCCGTGACGGGCTTGAATTTGGAAACTGCCACCAACTGGACGGTTGATGGCAGTTCGTGTCTTATTTGCGCGATGGCAGAGGAGATGCTCATGGTTTATCGATTCTTGTTCTGCTGGCGCATCTGTTCCTGTTGTGCCTTGTAGGCGGCATCGAGCCGTTGCTGGAACTTCGATTTCTTGACAGGCTCTTTCGAATTGGCCTTCTTCTTCAGGTTTTCGTAGATCTTGTCTTCGTCGACGAACCATTTGCGGATGGCCCAGTTCTGTCCGATGGTGATGATGTTCGAGAGCAGGTAGTAGTAGCTCAAGCCGGCCGACAGGTTGTTGCAGATGAACACCATCATGATTGGCATCAGCCACACCTGCATGAATTCCATGCCGGGCATGGTCTGGGTACTGGGCTGCTGTGTCATCGTCATCTTCGAATAACCCCACATCGACACGCCCATCAGCAGGGCGAAGAGCGAAACGTGGTCGCCGTAGAGCGGAATCTTGAATCCCAGGTCAAGGATCGAGTCGTAGGCGCTCAGGTCGTGGCACCAGAGGAAGCTCTGCTGGCGCAGCTCGATGGATGCGGGGAAGAAGCGGAACATGGCCCACAGGATCGGGAACTGGAGCAGGATCGGGAGGCATCCGCCCCACATGTTGACACCGGCCCGCTTGTAGAGATCCATGGTGGCCTGCTGCTTCTTCATGGCATCTTCCTGGCGGGGATACTTCTCGTTGATCTTGTCGATCTCGGGTTTGAGCACCCGCATCTTGGCGGACGACATGTAGGACTTCCAGGTGAGCGGCGAGATCACGAGCTTGATCATGATAGTCAGGATCAGGATGATCAGGCCGTAACTGCTGATGAACTGGCGCAGCCAGTTGAAGGTCGGGATGATGACGAAACGGCTGATGGTGCCGATGACCTTGCCGCCCAGCGGGATCACTTTCTCGAAGCTTTCGCCGTAGCTCTTCAGGGTGTAGAAGTGGTTCGGCCCGAAGTAGAAGCTGAAGGGGATGGTGAAATCGGCGCTGCGGTTGTCGAGGGCGACCGCCATTTCTGCACCCGACTGCATCAGGTTGAGTTCCGGATTGTTTTCCGGGTAGAAGCGGTTGACCAGCTTGCCGGCCGGGAATCCGTTCTCCGACACGAGGATGGCTGAGAAGAACTGCTGCTGGAAACAGAACCAGCGGAGGGTGGAGTTGAAATTCTCATCTGCCATGTCGCGGCGTTTGCCCAGCGTCTTCACTTCGTTGTTGGCCAGATACTTATAGGCGACGCCAGAATAGTTGCGCTCGTTCTGGTAGCCTTTTTCGAGACGGGGCACGTCGAGCACCCACTTGAGGGTCATCTGTCCCGTACGGCGGTCGAGGACCTGGTCCATGCCTACAAAATGCAGGTTGTAGCCCAGCATGTAGCTGTCGGAGGCCAGCGAATACACGGCGTCCATCCAGGCATTCTCCTCGAACTGGAGGCGGAGGGTGAGCGTGCTGTCGGTACTCTCGACGCGCCGGAAGTGCAGGTCGCTGGTATTCAGCCACTGGTTGGTGTTGAGTTCCAGGTCGAAGAGGCTCTTGTCCGGGCGAACCAGGAAGAGGTCGGAACTGTCGAAGGTGTAATAGTCCTTGATGAGCACCTCGTAGGGCTGGGCACCCTTGGAGCTGATCCGGATGGAGACCTGGTCGTTCTCGAGGGTGTAGTATTCGGTTTCGGCCTGGCTGGCCAGGTTGAGGTACTGGTCCTGATAGTCTTCTTCTTCGGCCGTCAAGTCCGTGATATCCAGACTGTCGGCGGCTGTGGCCTCCTCGCCCTGCTCAAGTGCGGCTGCGGTCGCGAGGGAATCGCGGACCAGCATTTCCTGAGCTTGTCTTTTCTCGGCTTGCTTGCTGTTGTACCAGGTGAAGATCAGCAGGATGATGCCGATCAGCGCAAAGCCGACGATGCTGCTTCTCTTGTCGTTCATGCGTTATTCCTGCTCGTGCTGGCGGTCGAATTCCTTGATTTCTTCTTCGAGTTTGGCGAGTTCCTGCCTGGCGATATCGATTTTCTTGTTGAGTTCTTCGAGCAGGGCGTCTGCGTTCTTCGAAGCGGAAAAGAAGCCCATGTTGTTCTCCCAGGTGGCGATCTCCTGTTCCTTCTTCATGAATTTCTGGACGAGGCGGTCGCGTTCGCTGCGGACGGCGCGTTCGGCCTTGCCGGCGTAGCGGCTGCCGGTCTCGCGGAATTCGCCGAATTTCTCGTTCACGGCTTTGCGGAAGGCATCCTGGATGCGGGTCTTTTCCTTGAAAGGGACGAAGCCGATGGCATTCCAGCGCTCCTGGAATTCGTGCAGGGCCTCGCGTGCTTCTTCCTTGTCTTCCACCTCATAGTTGCGGATCTCTTCGATCAGGTCGCGTTTCTTCTGGAGGTTTTCACCCTGTTCGGAGTTCACGCTGCCGAAGTGTTTGTCGCGGTTGTTGAAGAAGGCGTCACAGGCGGCGCGGAAGCGCTTCCAGACCTGTTCGGATTTCTTGCGGGAGACGGGACCGATCTCTTTCCACTGTTTCTGCAGCTCGATGAACGCATCCGAGGTCTTTTTCCAGTCGGTATCGTCTTTCAGGGCCTCGGCTTTCTCGCAGAGTTCGAGCTTCTTGGTCAGGTTGTCCTGCATCTGGTTCTTGAACTCGGAGTAGAATTCACGCTTCTTGGCGAAGAATTCGTCGCAGGCGGCGCGGAAGCGGTCGTACACTTTCTGGTTGTCCTTCTTGGAGGCAAAGCCGATCTTCTTCCATTCCTTCTGGATGTTCTCGATCTCCTTGGTCAGGGCGTTCCAGTCGGTGGAATCCTTGACTTCAGCCTGGGCGATGGCTTCCACTTTCTCGCAGAGGGCCGTCTTGGCTTCGAGGTTCTCTTTCTGGTTGCCTTTCTGGCTCTCGAAATAGGCCTGGTGCTTCTTGTTGATCACGGCCGTGGCGGCGCGGAAGCGCTCCCACACGGACTCGCGGAATTCCTTGCTTACCGGGCCCAGCTCCTTCCACTGTTCGTGGAGCTTCTGCAGGGTGCGGAAAGCGCCTACGACATCTTCTTCTTCGGAGAGTTTCTCGGCTTTCTCGCAGAGGTTCTCCTTCGCTTCGAGGTTCTTCTTGAAGTCGAGGTCGCGGAATTCCTTGTTGATCTTCACATAGTCGTAGAATTTCTCGACATAGTGCTGATAGGTGTCATAGAGGTCCTTGACCTTGGCCTGCGGCACGGGGCCGATGGCGCGCCAGCGGTTCTGGATCTCGCGGAAGCGGGGGAAGGTCTGGTTGAGGTCTTCGCTGGCTTCGACGAGGGCCTTGAGGTCTTCGATGACGGCGAGTTTCTCCTGGTAGTTCTCTTCCTTGTTTTTCTCCAGCTCCTGGGTGTAAGCGGTACGCTTCACCTTATATTGACTGTAAAGATCCTTGAACCCGCGTTCGATTTCGGCGAAGGGATTGAAGGAGACGGGTTCGTCGGCGGGGGTTTCCGTCTCGGCGGCCGGTTCTCCGGCGGCTTCGGCGGGCTGCTCGATGCCCGAGGCGATCTTCTCCTTGCGCAGGTTCTTGTAGAATGCCGCCTTGATTGCTTCGGCATGCTTGTAGAGCTGCTGCATGTTCTCGCCATCGATCATCTCCTTGAAAGCGTCGACGATCTCCTTGAGACCCTTGTTTGAATAATCGGTTTTTTCGGTTTCGGTTTCGGCCGTCGGCTCGGCGGGGGTTTCAACGTTCGTTTCAACCGTCGTCTCGACAGCTTCTTCCTTTACTTCTACGGGCTGTTCCTCGATGGGAGCAACCGGGTTCAGATCTTCACTCATTGTTTTAGTGTTTTTAATGTAACTTGCAAATATACTCTTTTTTTGGAAATATTCACTAATTTTGCCGGGCGTATGAGAATCGATATTCTGACTGTCGTTCCGGAATTGCTCGAAAGTCCGCTGGGCTATTCCATCGTCAAGCGGGCCCGGGACAAGGGGCTCGTGGAAATCTTCGTCCACAACATCCGGGAATACGGGAAAGGGCGCTGGCGCCAGGTCGACGACTACAGTTTCGGCGGCGACGCCGGCATGGTGATGATGATCGAGCCGGTCTTCACTTTGATGGAGAAGCTGAAGGCCGAACGCGATTACGACGAGATCATCTTTACGTCGCCGGATGGCGAACAGCTGACGCAGCAGGTGGCCAACGAGCTCTCCTGCATGCAGAACATCATGATTCTCTGCGGTCACTACAAGGGCATCGACCATCGCATCCGCGAACATCTCGTCACGCGGGAAATCACGGTGGGGGACTATGTGCTGAGCGGTGGGGAACTTCCGGCCGCCATCATCACCGACGCCGTCGTCCGGCTCCTTCCCGGCGCGCTGGGCGACGAGACTTCAGCGCTTTCCGACTCCTTTCAGGACGGCCTCCTGGCGCCGCCCGTCTACACGCGTCCCGCCGAATTCAACGGCTGGCGCGTCCCCGACGTCCTTCTCTCCGGCGATCCGAAAAAGATTGCCGCCTGGCAGGACGAACAAGCGCTCGCGAGAACGCGAGCGCTTCGTCCGGAACTTCTGAAATAGCCCTTATACCAGGCTTCGCTATTTTTCGTCATTCCGGGCTTGACCCGGAATCTCTTTACTTGATGGTAATGCGGTTCTGTGACTTGCCGTATTCAGCGGCAGGAATGACACCGTGAAGCTTGTTGATGTAGACTTCGAGCATTTCCAGATCGGAAGTGCCTGTCTCCTTGCCAACGCCTTTCAGCATCTCGTAGCCGTCGCCGGCATCGTTGAGAAGATACGACGTGCCACCGACCGAGTAGGTGCGTGCAGGATCGATGGGCTCGTATTTGCCGGTCTGCGGGTTCAGGACCTTGACGTCGGATACGCGGCGCGGACCACCGTCGAACTTGACGAAAGCCTTGTTCACGTCGTAGACGACAGGACTTTCGATCGAAGGATCGAAGGTAAAGGTCATGCCCGAGACGTGCGGGAAGCCGCCGAAATCAGTGGGATAGGCCGCCACGCCAAATTCCAGTGCGTCGAGAATTTCCTGCCCTTTGAGCTCCGCGATGCTGACCTTGTTGTCGAAAGGGAATACATTGAAGATGTCGTCGTAGCAGATGTCGCCGGCAGGCAGGTCCTTGCGGATGGAGCCGCCGCCCACGATGGCGATGTCGGTACACAGGACCGCACGGAACGCATCGGCGCAGAAGTCGCCCAGCGAAGTCTCACCGTTGCGCACCAGCCAGTCGCCCTCCGAATTCTTGGCCGGCAGCATCGCTTCGTTCCTGCCGACCTTGCGGGCACCCATGGCGGCATATACCGCCTTCAAGCTGTCGAGGACAGCCCGTACACGCGGATCCTCCTTGCCGAAGTCCTTCGTCGGGATGAGCTTCAGAGAGATGGAACCGTCCGGATGGATGGTCATCACGCCCAGATTCTCGAAATGCGCGGCTGTCTGCGAATACTTCACCGGCTTGCCTTCCTTGTTGGTCAGGATGCGTTCCGGCACCAGGCTGTGCGAGTGTCCGTCCAGGATTACGTCGATGCCGTAGGTCTGGCGCGCCAGCTCCTGCGAATTGATGGGATCGTAGGCCACGTCGTCGCCAAGGTGTGTGAGCGCGACTACGTAATCGGCGCCTTGGTTACGCGCATCGTTCACATAATTCTGGAACATGTCGTAATAGGTGTCGGCGCAGAGCGAATAGATGTAGTTGCCCTTGTCGTCCTGAAAATAAGCTGGCGTCGACGAGTTGAAACTGTAAGGCGTGGCGCCACCGATGAAGGCCACTTTCGTACCGCCATAGTCCACGATCTCGTAGGCCTGGTACATGCGTTTGCCGGCTTTCAGGTCGATGAGGTTGCAGCAGAGCACGGTCGCCGTCAGGGAGTCGGAGAGCTCCTTCAGGCGCGGAATCGCATAGTCGAACTCATGGTTGCCCAGCGTGACGTAATCGTAGCCCACGGCATTCATGATCGTGATGATCCAGCCTCCCTTCGAAGCGGCGCCCATGCTGCCGCCCTGCACGTAGTCACCGGCGGAAACCAGCGTCACGTAAGGCGTACGGGCCTGCATCTCAGCCTTGAGCGCGGCCATCTCAGGATAGCCGTCCACGGAGCAGTGCACGTCGTTGTCGTAGAGGATGACGATGTCCTGCGTCCGGCCGGCGGAAGAAGAAGCCGGCGTCGTCCTGTTACTACAAGCAATGGCCGCCAGGGCGGCCATTGCAATGATTAAAATCCGTTTCACGACGCGGGCTTATTTGTTTGCCGTGTAAGCCAGCATGTCGAGCAGCTTGTTGGAATAACCCCACTCGTTGTCGTACCAGGAGATCACCTTCACGAAGGTGTCGGTGAGGTACACACCGGCGTTGGCGTCGAAGATGGAAGTGCGGGCGTCGCCGAGGAAATCGCTCGAAACGACAGCGTCTTCCGTGTAACCCAGGATGCCCTTGAGTTCACCTTCCGAAGCCTCTTTCATGGCTTTGCAGATGTCCTCTTTCGTGGCGGGCTTGGCGAGGTTGACGGTCAGGTCGACCACGGAAACGTCGAGGGTAGGGACGCGCATCGAGATGCCGGTGAGCTTGCCGTTGAGTTCCGGAATCACTTTGCCCACAGCCTTGGCGGCGCCGGTGGACGAAGGGATGATGTTGCCGGAAGCGGCACGGCCGCCACGCCAGTCCTTAGCAGAAGGACCGTCGACGGTCTTCTGGGTAGCGGTGGTGGAGTGGACGGTCGTCATCAGGCCGTTGATCACGCCGAACTTGTCGTTGAGAACCTTGGTGATCGGAGCAAGGCAGTTGGTGGTGCAGGAGGCGTTGGAAATGATGGCCTCGCCTTTATACTTGTCCTGGTTCACGCCGAAAACGAACATCGGGGTGTCGTCTTTCGAAGGAGCACTCATGATGACCTTCTTGGCGCCGGCCTTGATGTGGGCCTCGGCTTTCTCCTTGGTGAGGAACAGACCGGTCGATTCGACCACGTACTCTGCGCCCACTTCGTTCCAGCGGAGGTTAGCAGGATCCTTTTCAGCGGTCACGCGGATGCAGTTGCCATTGACCACGAGGTTGCCGTCCTTGATTTCGACGGTGCCGTCGAATTTGCCGTGCATGGTGTCATACTTGAGCATGTAAGCCATGTAATCCACGTCGATGAGGTCATTGATGCCGACGACCACGATGTCGTCTCTCTGCTGGGCAGCCCTGAAAACCAAACGGCCGATACGTCCGAAACCGTTGATACCTACTTTAATTTTTTTCATTGTGCTTGTATTGATTAAGTTGATACGATTTCCTTTTTTGGAGCGTGCAAATGTAGTAATAATTTTTGGTATTATTCTTATCTTTGTAAGTTGAATCGTAAAAATGAACGTCGCGTGAACAATTCGAACAAGCAGAAAGAGATACTGGTGACCAACGACGACGGATTCCAGTCCAGTGGCATCCGGGAACTGACGAAGATGCTGCGTGAATTCGGCAATGTGACCGTGGTCGCACCGACGACGGCGCAGTCCGGCAAGTCGGCCTCCATCACGCTCGACCAGCCGCTGATGATCGAAAAGATCCGGACCGAACCCGCTACGGAAAAGATGGGCTCTCTGCGTGTCTATACGCTGTCCGGCACGCCGGTCGACTGTGCGAAGATGGGCATCAACGGCTTCATCAACGAAGGGCGCATGCCCGACATCCTGGTCTCGGGCATCAACCACGGCTCGAACGCCTCCGCCGCCTCGATCTACAGCGGCACGCTGGGAGCCACCATCGAAGGCACGCTCTACGACGTCCCTTCGGTGGGCCTGTCGATCTGCACCCACGACGAAAACCCCGACTTCAGTGCCGTCCTGCACTATTCCCGCCTCATCATCCGGCGGGTGCTCGAAGACGGCCTTCGTCGTACGATCTACCTGAATGTCAACTTCCCCGCCATCCCCCTCGACCAGATCCGCGGCATCCGGATGGCCCGGCAGGGCCAGGGCCGCTGGATCAAGGAATTCGACCATCGCGTGACGCAGCGCGGCAGGCACTATTTCTGGATGGTAGGCGAGTTCGAAGACGAAGAAGCGGTCGGAGCACCCGACGCCGACCACCATCTCGTGGATGCGGGCTACATTTCCATCGTGCCGCACAGCATCGACACCACCGCGTACGATGAGATGGAGCGCCTGCGCGACCTCTGGGACCTGGACAACAACATGGAAGAATCCTGATCGGACATGAAATATTACCTCATAGCCGGTGAAGCTTCGGGCGACCTGTATGCCTCGGACCTGGTCCGTGCCCTGCAGGAGCGGGATCCCGCCTGTGAAGTGCGGGTGAACGGCAGTGACGCCGACTCGGCTGTGATGGGAGTGGCGGAGGTGATGGGCAAGGCCCGGCAGATCGCCCGGCGGCTGTCCGCCTGCAAGCGGGAACTGCTCGCCTGGCATCCCGACGTCGTGGTTCTGGTCGATTATCCCAGTTTCAACCTGCGGGTGGCCAGTTTCGCCAGGAAGCACGGCTTGCATGTGGCCTGGTATATCGCCCCGAAAGTGTGGGCCCACAAGGCCTGGCGTGTCAATGCGCTCCGCCGCTACGTCGATGCACTCTACTGCATCTTCCCCTTTGAACTGCCCTGGTTCCGCGCCCATGGCGTGGAGCCGCGCTATTTCGGCAACCCGCTGGTCGAGCGCCTTGCCAACTGGTCTTTCCAGCCGCTGGTCGAAGGCCCGATGGTGGCGCTGCTGGCAGGAAGCCGCGAGATGGAACTCAAGTTCCTGCTGCCCCGCTTCGTGGAACTGGAACGCCTGATGGCGGCCGATCCCCGGATGGCGGGCTACCGTCTCGTGCTCGCCGGGGCTCCATCGCTCAGCGAAGCGCAGTACCGGCGCTACCTGCCCGCGGATTCGCGCATCGAACTGGTATTCGGAAGGACCTATGACATTCTGCACCAGGCGGATGCAGCCCTGGTCTGCTCGGGTACGGCTTCGCTCGAGGCGGCGCTGCTCGAAACGCCCCAGGCCGTGTGCTACGGCCTTCATCCGCTGACCTATGCGATAGCCCATCTCACCGTCAAGGTGAAATATATCAGCCTGGCCAACCTTACTCTCGACCGGGCTATCTTCCCTGAACTGATCCAGGGAGAAGCCAGTCCCCAGCGCATGTTCCGCGAGCTGGAACGCTTGTTGCTGGATGATGCCTGCCGCCGACGGATGGCGGCGGATTATGCGGAACTGAAACAAGTGCTCGGCGGCGCAGGTGCGTCGGCGGGCGTGGCGAATGACATGTATGAGACCTTTGCACGTATATAAGTATCAGGGAGCCGGCAACGATTTCGTGATCGTCGACAACCGGCGCGGGGAAGCGGATTTCCTCACGCCACGGCTGGTCAACCGGCTTTGCGACCGCCGCTTCGGTGTCGGCGCCGACGGCCTGATGACGCTGTGCCACAGTGATGTGGCCGATTTCGAGATGCATTATTACAATGCCGACGGCCCGGAAGGGACCATGTGCGGCAACGGCGGCCGCTGCCTGGTGGCCTTCGCTGCGCTCATGGGCATCAAACGCTTCGAATTCATGGCCTGCGACGGGCCGCACCGTGCCGACCTGCTGGAATTCACCCCCGACCGCTGTATCGTTCGCCTGAAGATGATCGACGTGGACCAGGTGCAGAAAATGGAGGACGGATGGCTGCTGGAGACGGGCTCCACGCATTTCGTGCAATGGGTGAAGGACCTGCAGGACTTCGACGTGGCCGGCGAGGGCAAACGCCTGCGCTGGGACAAGCGCTTCCCGAAAGGGGCCAACGTCAATTTCGTGGAAGGCGTGCCGGAAGGCCTTTTTGTACGTACCTATGAAAGGGGCGTGGAAGCTGAGACCTGGGCCTGCGGGACGGGTTCCACCGCCTCTGCCATCGCTTCGTGGCTCCGCGGCGTGCCCGGCTGCACGGTCAGCGAGGAGCAGGGGAAACGCCGCGTCCGTTATGAAGTCCGGACCCTGGGCGGCCGCCTGGCGGTTGACTTCCTGGCGGAAGACGACGGCCGCTGCCACGACGTATACCTGACCGGCCCGGCCACCCGGGTATTTGAAACCGATATCGATCCTGACCGTTTATAAGACTGTTTCCGTCATGAAGAAACCGAAATTCAGAATCAAGTTCAAGAAACTGGGCATCAAGCGGAAGGTGCTGCTGGCCTGCATCATCCTGGCCGCCATCCTGTTTTTCTCCAGTTTGATTTCCATTTACGAATTCTCGCGGATGAACCGCTACGTGTCGGGCGTGATCGCCGACAACATCCGCAGTATCAATACCGCCCGTGAACTGCTGTCCGTGTCGGAACAGTACAATGTCAACCTGATGAACGACCTGGTGCTGGAAGGCACGGGCCGTCCGGAGGATCTGTCGGTCTTCCAGGAGGAAGAACTGGTGGCCTCGTTCGAGAACCTGAGCCGCAGTTTCGTTACGCCCGAAGAGCGTGCGGCCGCCGACTCGGTGATGTATGCCTATTCGGCCTACATGCAGGTGGTGTCGGAAGCCCGGCAGATGTGGGAGCAGGAGTATGAAGCCCGCCAGCACTGGTATTTCAACCGCCTGCAGCCCGTGTACCTGAAGTTCCGCGGCTACATGATGCAGCTGACCTCCATCTGCCAGGATGCCCTGATCGAAAACTCCCAGGACATCCGGGAAGGTACTTACCGCAGCCTGATGCCCGGCGTCGTGTCGGTGCTGGTCGGCCTTATCATGGTGCTGCTTTTCAATTATTTCCTGAATTACTACCTGATCAATCCGCTGCTCAAGGTGACGAACGGCATCAAGGGATACCGCTATCACGGCCGCAACTATGCCGTGAAACTCGACAGCGACGATGAACTGCAGGAGCTCAACGAGGCGGTAGGAGACATCGTCGAACAGAATCAATCTTTTAAACGGGAGCTGGAACGATGAACTGGGGCGTGATATCGCGGAATGTGGGCATCGCGCTGATCTGCTGCGCGAGCTTCATGTTCCTGTCGGCACTGGTAGCGGCCGTCGACGGTTTCGATTCGTCGTTCTCGCCGCTGCTGCTCAGCGCCATCCTGACCATGATGGTCGGTATCTTCCCGCTGATCTTCGTCCGCCGGCACAAGGACATCAACACCCGTGAAGGCCTGGCCATCCTGTTGATAGCCTGGTTCATGTGCTGCATCTTCTCCATGCTGCCCTTCGTCCTCTGGGGCGGAGAATTTTCGCTGGTGAACGCCTGGTTCGAGAGCGCTTCGGGCATTACGACCACGGGCGCGACGATCCTGCAGAATATCGAGGCCCTGCCCAAGGGCCTGCTGTTCTGGCGCTCGTCCACCCACTACATCGGCGGCCTTGGCGTGGTGGTCTTCATCATGATGATCCTGCCTTCATTCGGCACGGTGCGTTTCAAGATGAGCAAGATGGACGTGGACGACATCTCCAAGAACAACTACCAGTACAAGTCCAACAAGTTCATCCACGTGGTCGTTTCGGTCTATCTCGGCATCACGGCCTGTTCGCTGACCGCCCTGCTGCTGGCGGGCATGCCCTTCTTCGATGCTGTGAACCACGCGTTGAGCGTGACGGCTACCGGCGGGTTCAGCATCAAGAACGCCTCGATTGCGGCGTACGACTCGCCCGTGATCGAAATCATCCTGATTATCGCGATGATCGTGGCCAGCCTGCATTTCGGCCTGATCTACGCTTCCTTCGCCACCCGCACCTTCAAGGTGCTGAAGAATCCCATCACGAAGTTCTATCTCGGAACGATCCTGATCGCAGGCCTGCTGGTGGCCGGCAATCTGGTGTTCAGCGGCACCATCCCCAACGTAGGAGAAGCCCTGCGGCACAGCTATTTTACCGTGGTCTCCACCATCTCGACCACGGGTTTCGGCTCGACCGACACCAATGTCTGGCCGGTCTTTTCGATCCTGATTCTGCTTTATGTGGCGATGCAGTGCGGCTGCTCCGGCTCCACGACCTCGGGCCTGCGCTCCGACCGCGTCTACCTGACCGTCAAGGCCGCCCGGGCCCAGCTGGTCAAGATCGCGTGGCCCAATGCCGTGGTGCAGGTCAAGTCCGGCGGACAGGCCATCGAGCGCGACCTGCTCTCGAGCGTGTCGCTATACGTGCTGCTCTATCTCATCCTGACGCTGTTCATGGCCATCGTCTATGCCGCCTTCGGCCTCGACCTGCTTACCTCGGTGAGCGCATCGGTGTCGATGATGAGCAACGTGGGACCCTGCTTCGGCACCTTCGGCTCGTCGATGAGCAGTTTCGCCGCGGCACCGGAAATGGTCAAGGTGCTGATGGGCTTCCAGATGATCATCGGCCGTCTCGGCATCTATTCCATCCTGCTGGTGTTCGTCCTTTATAGAAAGCGTGCCTGATGGGAGTGGCGCAGTTCTTCTCTGAGCGGCTCCGGTACCATCTGGGCTATCCGCCGACGCCTTGCCAGGAGCGGCTGTTCGATACGCTGGCTGCGTTTTCCATGCAATATGAGACCTGCGACCTGCTGCTGGTGAGCGGTTATGCGGGCACGGGCAAGACTTCGGCCATCGCGGCCTTCGTCAAGACGCTCACGGAATTGAAATACCGCTTCGTGCTGCTGGCTCCGACCGGGCGGGCGGCCAAGGTGCTGTCCGGCTTTACCGGGGAGAAAGCCTCCACCATCCACCGGCATATCTACCGGCAGAAGTCCATGCGCGACGGTGTGGGGGAGTTCCAACTCGATTTCAACAAGGCAAAAGATACTTTCTTCATCGTCGACGAGGCCTCGCTCATCTCGGTCGACACGAGCCAGGGCGGAGGCCTTTTCGGCTCCGGCGACCTGCTCGACGACCTGGTGCGCTATGTACGCAGCGGCGTCGACGACAAGCTCATCATCATCGGTGACCGCGGCCAGCTGCCGCCCATCGGCCTGGACCGCAGCCCGGCCCTCGACGAGGATTACCTGAGCCGTTACGGCACGCTGATGACGGCACAGCTCGACACCGTCGTCCGGCAGGCGGCCGGCTCTGGCATCCTGACCAACGCCACCATCATCCGCCGCCTGATCGAGGCGCAGCGGGTGGAGACGCCCCGGCTCCGGCTGGCCGGCTTCGACGATGTGGAACGCATCGACGGCAGCCAGCTGATCGAGAAGATCGGCGATGCCGTGGGCCGTTACGGCCTCGACGACATCGTGGTGCTGTGCCGCTCCAACAAGCGGGCGAACCGCTACAATGCGGGCATCCGCGCCTCGGTGCTCTATCGAGAAGAACGGCTTTCTCGGGGAGACAAATTGATGGTGGTCAAGAACTGCTACCAGTTCCTAGACAACGTGCCCGAACTCGATTTTATTGCCAACGGTGATGTGGCGCGCCTCATGCGCCTTTCACGGCACGAAGAGCGCTACGGCCTGCATTTTGCCGAAGCTGTGCTCTCATTCCCCGATTACAACGATGTGGAGGTGACGGCCAAGGTGGTGCTCGACACCCTCGAATCGGAGCAGCCTTCGCTGGGCAGCGAGCAGCAGCGGGCGCTCTGGCAGGGTGTCAATGAGGATTATGCCGATGAGCGCAATGCGCGCAAGCGATACCAGAAAGTGCGGGAGGATCCATATTTCAATGCCTTGCAGATCAAATATGCCACGGCCATCACCGGCCACAAGTCGCAGGGCGGCCAGTGGTCCTGCGTGTTCATCGACAATCCTTTCTGGAAGGAGTTGACGCTCGACGACCTGAAATGGCTCTACACGGCGGTGACCCGGGGTGTGGAAAAAGTTTTTTTTGTTAACTTTAAGGACGAATTTTTCGAATCATAAAACGAATCAGATATGTATTGGGCTTTGTTCATTGCCGTGGCCGTGCTGAGTTATGCGGTGCAGGCTTTTTTTCAGAAAAAATTCAAGGAGGCATCAGAACTGCCTCTCCTCAACGGCATGAGGGGCTGCGACGTGGCCCGGCAGATGCTGGCCGACCACGGCATCCGCGACGTGAAGGTGATATCTACCGACGGCCAGCTGACCGACAACTACAATCCGACCAACCAGACGGTCAATCTCAGCGAGGCGGTTTACGGCCAGGACAGCGTGGCTGCAGCCGCGGTGGCTGCGCATGAGTGCGGCCACGCGGTGCAGCATGCGCGGGGCTACATTCCGGTGAAAATCCGTACGGCGCTCGTTCCGGTGGTTTCACTCAGCGCGAAGGTGGTTCCCTTCGTGCTGCTGGCCGGCATGTTGCTGATCAACACGCTTCCGCAGATCATGTGGGTGGGCATCCTCCTCTTCGCTGCGACCACGCTCTTCAGCTTCGTGACGCTGCCCGTCGAAATCGACGCCAGCCGGCGCGCTATCTCATGGATGGAGGAGAAAGACATCGTCGATCCTTCGAATCAGGATGCCGCCCGCGGAGCCCTGCGTGCAGCAGCCTATACCTACGTCATCGCAGCGCTCAGCTCGCTGGCGACGCTCATCTATTACCTCTCCATATTCTCCGGACGCAGAAACTGATCACAGACCATGAAACGTATTCTCCTTTCCCTGCTGGCCCTCGCCCTGTTCCTCCCCGTTCAGGGACAAAGCGCATTGAGCGGCAAGCGCTTCACCGAAAACGAACAACTCAATCATTTCCCGCAAGGAATCGTCAAGCCGTCTCCTTTCGTGCTGGGTTTCGACGGGCAGACGCTCCGCTATTCCGTAGGGCGTGAAGCCTATGCCTATGCACTCAAGACGGGTGTCACCACGCCCGTGGATTTTTCTTTCGGCAGGCCCCCGATGCCGCCCATGCAACGGCCCGGCTCGGGCCCCCGCGAGGAGATGGTGCCGGGCTGGGTCAATCCCACCTGGTCGCCCGATTCTACAAAAATCGCTTTCACGCTGGACAATGACCTCTATTCGATCGACGTCCATTCGAAACATGTCACCCGCCACACCTGGGACGGCAGCGACCTGATCCTGAACGGCTACGCTTCCTGGGTCTATTACGAGGAGATCTTCGGCCGGCCGTCGCAGTACCGGGCTTTCTGGTGGTCGCCCGACAGCAAGGTCATCGCTTACTATCGTTTCGACAATACGCAGGTGCCGATGTTCCCCATCTATTCGCCCAAGGGCCAGCACGGTTCGCTCAACCAGACCCGCTATCCCAAGACCGGCGATCCGAACCCGGAGGTGAAACTGGGCTTCGTTTCCGCGAACGGGGGAGAGACCGTCTGGGCCGATTTCGATCCGAAAGAGGACCAGTATTTCGGCACGCCGTTCTGGAGCGGCGACGGTACCAAGCTGATGGTCAGCTGGATGGACCGTGCGCAGGATAATTTCCAGCTTTATTCCGTCACGCCGTCCACCGGCAGCAAGGTCATGGTATACAAGGAGCACCAGGACAGCTGGATCGACTGGATGGACGGCATGCTCTTCTCGAAGGAAGGCATCTACATCGTCCGCGATTTCAGCGGTTGGCAGCAGATCTATTTCCTGTCCTATGACGGCAAGACCTTCGAGCAGCTCACCACGGGCGAAAACTGGAGCGTCAGCCTGCTCAAGGTCGACAAGAAACATCTCTATTTCACGGCCAAGCGGGAAGCGACCACGCGCGTGGACATCTACCGGGTGAACCTTCGCAGCAAGGAGTTGCAGCGTCTCTCCTACGGTCCGTACAATTTCGCCGGCGTGCAGATATCGGAAGACGGTGCTTACGTAGTGGCCCAGGCCTCCAACTACCAGACGCCCACGCAGCTGGTGCTGATTTCCGTGCCAGCATCGGGCAACGTGAATCCCGCCAAGCATGTCAAGGTGCTCTACGACACGAAAGGGGAGAAGTTCGACGAATATGCCATTGCCCTGCCGGAGCTGGTCTATGTCACGACCCGTGACGGCCTGCGCATCCCCGCTTCCGTCACCTGGCCGGTCGATTTCGACAAGAGCAAACGCTATCCCGTGAAAGTCAACATTTACGGCGGCCCCGACAATCCGCAGGTCCGCGAGGCCTGGCGGGGCCTGTCAATGGGCAACCAGTGGTGGGCCAACCACGGCGTGATCCAGGTGACGCTCGACAACCGGGCCGGCGGCCACTTCGGCAAGAAGGGGCTCGAAGAGGTCTATCGCAACCTCGGTATTCTGGAACTGGATGACTTCTGCGATGGCATCGACTACTTCCGCAAGATGCCGTTCGTAGCGGAAGACAAGATTGGTGTCGAAGGCTTCTCCTTCGGCGGCACGATGACCACGCTCTGCGTGACTGAAGGGAACGAGCACTTCCAGTATGGCATCGCCGGCGGCGGCGTCTACGACTGGAGCCTCTACGACACGCACTATGCCGAGCGGTACATGGACCGTCCGCAGGACAATCCAAAGGGCTATCAGCGCACGCGCGTGGTCGACCGGGTAGGGAACTACAAGGGCGACGACTCCAACATGCTGCGCATCACCCATGGAACAGGCGACGACAACGTCCACTTCCAGAACACCCTTCAGCTGATCACACAGCTCCAGAACGACCACAAGGACTTCGAGCTGATGATCTACCCCGACGGCATGCACGGCTACCGCGGAGACCAGGGCATGCATTCCTCCATGCAGGACTACAAGTTCTGGTACCGCTATCTCCTGGACCAGCCCCTTCCGGACATCCTCGTCGACTACTTCAAGAAGAAATAAGCTTAATTGTGCAGACCAAACCCTATACGTTGCGCGTAGAAGAGTATTATTCCGGCCGTTCGCTTCAGTGTACTGTCAATCTGTCCGAAGCGGAAACCGCCCGGTTGCTGCGATTCCTCCGGGAAGAAGACCAGGAGACAGATATCTACGATTCCAGCCTGGAAGCGCGCTGCCCGGATTTGTACCGTAAATTGAATGAAGCGGCCGTGCCGCTCATGGACGAGTTGGAAGCCAGCCATGAAGGCGGCATGTATCAAGCGGCTATTCCGGAAGAAATCGTGAAAGAGGCGTTTTCTTCTGGCCTGGCCTTCACAAGCACGCTGGTCGTGTCGGAAGCCGATACGGCCCAGGTGATGGGGTCGGGGACCCTTCCCGTGCTGGCGACGCCCCGCCTGGCCGCGTTGATGGAAAACGCGGCCATGTCGGCTGTGGCACCCATCCTGGAACCGGGCATGACCACGGTCGGCGGCGAGATTTCCATCCGGCACCTGTCTCCCTCGCCGGTGGGCGCAGAAGTCTCCGCCACGGCCGTCCTGGAGCGGACGGAAGGCCGCAAACTGCTGTTCAGCCTTTCGGCCCGTCAGGGCGATACCCTGATCGGCGAAGGTACTCACACGCGTTTCATCGTCAACACCGGCCGCTTTATGCTATCCCTGAGATAAATGAATCTTTTCCAACTCTTCAAGAACATCAGCCCCTTCGTCAAGCCGTACCGGTGGCTGGTGGTCATTACGCTGATCCTCACGCTGGTGGGATCCTTGATGGCGCAGGTCAACGCCATCGTGCTCGACAAGACGGTCGATGCCATCAACGCCTTGATCGGCACCGATTTTACCTGGGCACAGGCCGCGCGCATCATGACCTTCATCTCCATCGTCCTGCTGGGCAAGGAGATCCTGTCGGCCGTGATCACATTTGCCCAGAACTTCTTCGGCGAAAGGATGCGTATCTTCGTATCGCGCGACCTGTCGCAGGCTGTCATCGAAAAAGTGCTGACCTTCCGGATGGCCTATTTCAATACGGACGAGAATGCCACCGGCAAGGTGCAGGCCCGTATCGACCAGGGCGTGAGTTCCCTGTCCCGTACTGTGCAGAACTTCTTCATCGACCTGCTGCCGCTGTTCACCACGGCCCTGCTGGCCCTCATCCTGATGTTCGCGGCCAATGTATATGTGGGCCTTGTGGCGCTGGGCATCGTGCCGATCTATTTCTGGATTACCTACCGGCAGGCGAAACGGCTCAAGGGCTGGCGGCGCGAGATGCGCGGGCATCTCGAGACCAAGAGCCAGGGTATCAAGAACATCATCGACTCGATCAACGTCATCAAAAGCTTCAACCGCGAGAAGATTGAGGCACAGAAGCAGCTGGACATCCAGAACCAGGTGACCGAAAACCAGATCAAGACCCGCAAGGTGGCCTTCTATTACAACGGCCTCAAGGGTTTCGTCAAACAGGTGGGCACCGTGCTGGTCATCATCCTGACGGCCTATCTGGTGCTGAAAGAATATCCCGGCATGACCATCGGCAAGATCATGTACCACGTGATGCTCTTCAGCAACGTCATCGCCCCGATTACGCAGCTGCAGCGCATTTTCGACGACGTGAACGACGCCCTCATCTATGCCGAAGGCTTCTTCAGCATCCTGAACTCCGAAGAGGACATCGAACCTTCCGGCAGCTACCGTCCCGAGAAGATCCACGGCAAGTTCGAGCTGACGGATGTCAATTTCACCTATCCCAACGGTAACCAGGCCCTCTTCGACGTGAACATGACCATCGAACCGGGCAAGATTACGGCGCTTGTGGGACTCTCGGGCGCCGGCAAGAGCACCATCGTCAACCTGCTCGACAAGTTCTACGAACCGCAGAGCGGCCGGATTCTGCTCGACGGCGTGGACCTTCAGGAGTACGACACGCATTACCTGCGCGAGCATATCGGCCTCGTGCTGCAGAAGAATCATATCTTCGACGGCACCATCGCGGAGAATATCCGCTATGGCAAGCCCGACGCAACGGACGAAGAAGTGGTTGAAGCGGCCCGGAAAGCCCATCTCCTGGACCAGATCATGGACCTTCCCAAGAAGTTCGAAAACAAGGCCTCAGACCTGTCAGGCGGCCAGCAGCAGCGTGTTGCCATCGCCCGCATGTTCCTCAAGAATCCGCCCATCATCTTCCTTGATGAGCCGACCGCCAGCCTCGATGCCGTAGCCACCGAGCAGATCAAGAACAGCATCGACGCCATCAAGAAAGACCGCACTGTCATCATCATCTCGCACAACATCTCCCAGATCATC
>JAEETO010000025.1 GCA_016290385.1 Bacteroidales bacterium
TAAGGAATAAGCAAAATTTTTTTATTCCTTTGCATTGTCTCGGGATGTGGCGCAGTTGGTAGCGCACTTGGTTT
Source organism: Bacteroidales bacterium (assembly GCA_016290385.1). Taxonomy (GTDB): domain Bacteria; phylum Bacteroidota; class Bacteroidia; order Bacteroidales; family UBA932; genus Cacconaster. The sequence continues at coordinate 75 of JAEETO010000025.1, forward strand.
GGGACCAAGATGTCGCACGTTCGAGTCGTGTCATCCCGACTTAAATAACCAAGGGGAACTTCGTTTGAAGCTCCCCTTGAACACATCACATTTTTGATTTTTACAAATCAGATTATTTCCTCATACTGCGCAGCAGAAAGGAGGGTATCAAATTCCGAAGGATCGGAGAATTTGACCTTGATCATCCACCCCTCACCGTAAGGATCGGAGTTCACCAGCTCGGGAGCGCCTTCGAGTGCGGGATTGACCTCGCAAACCTCACCGGAAACCGGCATGAACGCATCGGCCACCGTCTTCACGGCCTCAATGGTTCCGAAAACTTCTTCTTTCGCAAGGGTTTCGCCTTCCGTCTGGATGTCGACGAAGACGATGTCACCCAATTCGCTCTGGGCAAAATCGGTAATACCGACAATGGCCACGTCGCCTTCGACGCGGACCCATTCGTGATCTTTCGTGTATTTAAGTTCAGCAGGTGTATTCATCGTGTTACAGTTATACTAACAACGCCACAAATATACAAATTCCTCTCCAAACCGCCAAATTATTTGACGATCTTTTCAACAAAACTGTTCAAAACTTGAACTATCGCGGCTACAGGAGCTTCAGCGCACGCTTGATGAGGTCTTCCAGCGAGCAGTCCGGTTGCTCCTTGAGAAGTTTGTCGAGGGTCTTTTCAACAGCGGGCTTGGCAAAGCCCAGGAGCGTCAGGGCACTCAGAGCTTCCTCTCGGATGGCGGACGAAGCACTGCCAGAGGTTTCGAAAGTAAACTCGCCGCTGCCTTTGCCGATCTTGTCCTTGAGGTCGAGGATCACGCGTTGTGCCGTCTTGAGGCCGATGCCCTTGACGGATTTGAACTTGTTGACGTCATTGGCGAGAACGGCTTCCCGCACCTCGTCGGCCGTCATCGCCGACAGGATCATCCGGGCCGATCCGGGACCCACCCCGCTGACCGAGATGAGCTGCTCGAAAACGCTGCGTTCCGACTTGTCGGCAAAACCGTAGAGCGATTCGTCGTCTTCCCGCACCAGGTGGCAGGTGTAAAGCTTTACATTCTTGCCCTGGGCCCCCTGCAGCTTGGAAAACGTGCTGAGCGAAATGAGCAGGTCGTAGCCCACGCCGCAAGCTTCCACGATGGCGTCGGTCGGTGTAATTTCTTCCAGGCGACCGGTGATATATTCGTACATAGGTGATCGGTTTTGTAGAATTTTCTGTAAAAATAGTTAATTTTGCGAGATTATGGAAGCACGTTCACAATTTCCGGCGCTCGACAGGCAGATCTACGGCAAACCGCTGATCTATTTCGACAACGCTGCCACCGCCCAGCGGCCGCGCAGCGTGCTCGAACTGCAGCAGCGGATGTGCGTGGAGGCCAATGGCAACATCCACCGCGCCATCCACCGGCTAAGCGCCGACGCTACCGCGCTCTATGAGGCCGGGCGGGAGGCCGTGCGCAGTTTCATCAACGCGCCGGCCCGGGAAAACGTGATCTTCACCAGTGGCACCACCGCTTCCATCAATCTGGTAGCCAGCTGCTTCGCGGAACGCTATCTCAAAGAGGGCGACCGCATCCTGATCTCCGAAGCGGAGCACCACAGCAACCTCGTGTCCTGGCAGCTTGCCTGCGGACGCCACGGCGCCACGCTCGAAGTGCTGCCGGTCGACGAAGACGGCGAAATCTCGCTCAACGAGCTGGAACGCCGCCTCCAGGCCGCCGAAGGGCGCATCAAACTGGTGGCCCTGACGCACATTTCCAACGTGTTGGGCGTCATCAATCCCGTCCGGGAAGTGATTGACATCGCCCATCGCTACGCGGTTCCCGTGCTGCTCGACGGTGCGCAGGGCGTGGTCCACGCCTCGGTCGACGTGCAGGCCCTCAATTGCGATTTTTATGCATTTTCCGGGCACAAGATCTACGCCCCCACCGGCATCGGCGTGCTCTATGGCAAGCGCAAGTGGCTCGACGCCATGCCGCCTTACATGGGCGGCGGTGAGATGATCGAGACCGTCACCTTCGAAAAGACCACCTACGCCCCGCTGCCGCTGAAATATGAAGCCGGCACCCAGAACTACGTGGCTGCCGCCTGCATGGCACCGGCCCTGGAACTGTCGCGCCAGATGGCGGAAGACCCGGCTCTGCAGGCAGCCCAACGCACGATGCAGGACTTCCTGCTGGAAGAACTCCGGAAGATCGACGGGCTGCGGCTCTACGGCACGCCCCGTAATCCGGAGTGCAAGATTCCGCTTTTCTCCTTTACCGTAGAAGGCGCTTTTGCGGGGGATCTGGCCCAGATCCTCGACAAAATGGGCATTGCTGTGCGCTCGGGCCACATGTGTGCAGAACCCTTGCTGCACCGCTACGGACAGACGTCCATGCTGCGGGCCTCGCTGGCCCCTTACAATACGCTCGCGGAATGCGAAAGCTTCGTGGCTTCGCTGCGCCGCGCCATCAAGATGTTGCGATGAATACGATACAAGACATACAAGCCGGCATCGTGGAGGAGTTCGCTGTCTTCACGGACTGGATGGATAAATACGAATATCTCATCGAGCTGGGCAAAGGAATGCCCCTGATCGACGAGAAGGACAAGACGGACGAGCACCTGATCAAGGGTTGCCAGTCGCGGGTGTGGCTGGCCTGCAAGCCCGAGAACGGACGCCTCCGTTTCTCGGCCGACAGCGACGCCATCATCACCAAGGGCATCATCTCGCTGCTGCTGAAAGTTTACGACAACCAGACGCCCGCTGACATACTTGCGGCCAACGAGGATTTCATCGGGGAAATCGGCCTGAAGGAAAACCTGTCGCCGACCCGGGCCAACGGCCTGGTGTCGATGATCGCTACGATCAAGGAATACGCAAAGCGCTACGCCGTCGTCACCCCGGACCCCGATCCGGGGTCTGAGATGCCGGGTCAAGCCCAGCATGACGAGAAAGGGCTGGAAGACGAAATTATACTGGCACTCAGGCAGGTATACGACCCTGAGATTCCTGTCAACATCTACGACCTGGGCCTGATCTATGAGATCCAGGCCGACGCCGACGGCGTGGTTTTCGTCAAGATGACGCTCACGGCGCCGAACTGTCCCATTGCCGACGAAGTCGTGGCACAAGTGCAGGAGGCGGTGGCCGACGTTCCTGGCGTGAAAGAGGTGCAGGTGGACCTGGTTTTCGAACCGGAATGGACGACTGACCGCATGAGCGAAGAGGCGAAACTGGAATTGGGCATGCTATGATCTATCTGGCACTCGGATCGAATCTGGGCGACAGGGAATGGAACCTGGAGCAGGCGCTGGCCCTTCTGGCCGAAGCGCTCAAGGTCGACATGCTCTGCTCGCGCGTGCTCGAGACGGAAGCCGTGGGCTTCGAAGGCCCGGCATTCCTCAACCAGGCGGTGTGTTTCGAGAGCGACATTGCCCCCGAAGCACTGCTCGACCTCTGCCAGGACATCGAAGTGCGGCTGGGGCGTCCGCGCCACACGGCGCAATACGACGCCGAAGGCAAGCGCATCTTCAGCAACCGCACGATGGATATCGACATCCTGCGCTACAACGACCAGGAAATCCACACCGACCGCCTGACCATCCCGCATCCGCAGCTTTGGGAGCGGCCTTATGTAAAAGAATTATTAAACGACATCACAATATGACACAGGAAGAAGTATTCAAGACGCTCGTGGCACACGCCAAAGAGTATGGTTTCATTTTTCAGTCCAGCGAAATCTACGACGGACTGAGCGCCGTGTATGACTATGGACAGATGGGCGTCGAGATGAAAAACAATATCAAGAAATACTGGTGGGAAGCGATGGTCCACCTCAACGACAACATCGTGGGCATCGACTCCGCCATCTTCATGCATCCCCGCATCTGGGAAGCATCGGGCCATGTAGGCGCCTTCAACGACCCGCTCATCGACAACAAGGACTCCAAGAAGCGCTACCGCGCCGACGTGCTCATCGAGGACTACCTCGCCAAGCTCGAGGAGAAGATGGACAAGGAAGTGGAGAAAGGCCGCCGCAAATGGGGCGAAGCCTTCAATGAAGAGCAGTTCCGCGCCACCAACCCCAACGTGCAGCGTAGCAAAGTCAAATACGACGAAGTTCATGCACGCATGACCAAGGCCCTCAACGACAATGACTTGAAAGAACTTCGCCAGATCATCGTCGACTGCGAGATTGCCTGCCCGATCTCCGGCACCAAGAACTGGACCGACGTGCGCCAGTTCAACCTGATGTTCAGCACGCAGCTGGGTAATGTGGATGGCGGCGTGGGCACCATCTACCTCCGTCCGGAGACCGCCCAGGGCATCTTCGTCAACTTCCTCAACGTACAGAAGACCGGCCGCATGAAAGTGCCTTTCGGCATTGCTCAGATCGGCAAGGCCTTCCGCAACGAGATCGTGGCCCGGCAGTTCATCTTCCGCATGCGCGAATTCGAGCAGATGGAGATGCAGTTCTTCGTCCGTCCCGGCGAAGAGATGAAGTGGTTCGCGAAGTGGAAGGAGACGCGCCTGGCCTGGCACAAGGCCCTTGGACTGGGCGACGAAAAATACCGCTTCCACGACCATGAGAAACTGGCCCACTATGCCAATGCCGCCACTGACATCGAGTTTGAATTCCCGTTCGGCTTCAAGGAGCTGGAAGGCATCCACAGCCGTACCGACTTCGATCTGTCACAGCACCAGAAATTCAGCGGCCGCAAAATCCAGTATTTCGACCCCGAGACCAACGAAAGCTACACGCCGTATGTTATCGAGACCTCGATCGGCCTCGACCGTACCTTCCTGGCCATCCTTTCGTCGGCCTATACCGAAGAGAAACTGGAGAACGGCGAAGACCGCGTCGTCCTGAAGTTGCCCGCCTGCATCGCCCCGGTGAAGCTGGCCGTGCTGCCTCTTGTCAAGAAAGACGGCCTGCCGGAGAAAGCCCGCGAAATCCTCGACACACTGCGCTTCGACTTCAACTGCCAGTACGACGAGAAAGACTCCATCGGCAAGCGCTACCGCCGCCAGGATGCCATCGGCACCCCGTACTGTATCACCATCGACCACGACACGCTGGAAGACGGCTGCGTGACGCTGCGCGATCGCGATACCATGGCCCAGGAGCGCATCCCCATCGAGCAACTGCACGACATCGTGGAGTCCCGCGTCAGCATGAAGCCGCTGTTCCAGAAGATTCACAAGATCTAGCCGGCTTCATCCGCGCTCAACGAAAGTCCCGTCCTCATTTCATGGCGAATTTGAGGACGGGACCTTGTTTTTGCGGCTTCCATCCTCATTTAAGCCGTCGTATGAGGATGGGAAGCGATTATGATCTAAGCGTTTTTGTAGGTCTCGGCGATCAGGTCTGCGTATTGGGCCTGGAGGTTGCGGCGTTTGAGCTTGAGGGTCTGCGAGAGCATGCCGTTGTCGGTGGTCCAGTCGTCGAAACGGAAGTGGACTTTTTTGATGTTCTCGTGTGCGGCTAGCTGGGCATTGACACTATTGACGCAATCGTTCAATGCCTTTAAAATATCCTGATTTTCAAGCAATTGCTCTTTCTTCTCCACCTTGATGCCTTTTGTTTCGGCCAAGGCGTTGAGCTTGCCGTACGACGGAATGATGACGGCGGAGGCAAACTTCTCGTCGGCGCCGAACACGAAGGCGTTCTCGATGAGCTCCGTTTCCTTGAGCAGCGTCTCGATGACCTGCGGCGCGATGTATTTGCCCGAAGAAAGCTTAAAGATCTCTTTCTTGCGGTCCGTGATCTTGAGATATTTGCCGTCTTTCAGGAAACCGATGTCGCCTGTGTGGAACCAGCCGTCCGCGTCGATGACCTCGCGCGTGGCTTCGGGGTTCTTGTAATAGCCCAGCATCACATGCGGGCCGCGCGTCAGGATTTCGCCGTCTTCGGCGAACGAAAGTTCCGTGCCGTCCATGGCCTTGCCCACCGTGCCAATGACATTGTACTTGTCGGCCGGCGAATTGACGGCGATGACCGGAGAAGTCTCCGTAAGGCCATATCCTTCAAAGATATAAAGCTTGGCCGCATTGAAACAGCGCACGATCTTCGCCTGGATCGACGAGCCGCCGCTGACGACCAGCATTTCGTGGCCGCCCAGATTCTCGCGCCATTTGCTATAGACCAGCTTGTCGAAGAGTTTCTGTTTCTGGAGATAGAACCAGCCTGTGTTTTCATTGTCGAAATTGTTGGCGTAGTTCCAGGCCGCATCGTAAATCTTGCGTTTGAAGCCCGTGAGTTTCTTACCCGCTTCGTCGAGTTTTCCATACATCATCTCCAGAACGCGCGGAACGGCGCAGAAGCCATCGGAGTGACAATCTTTCAGGTCGGATGCGATCGTGGCGAGGCTCTCCGCATAGTAGATGCTGATGGCCAACTCCTGATATTCGTAGTTCATGGTGCGCTCATACATGTGGCACAGCGGCAGGAAACTCACCATGCGATGGCTGTAGTTCTTGGTCTGGCGGAGGGCATGGCCATGCGAGTCGAACATCATGTTGCGGTGCGAAAGCATCACGCCTTTCGGCACACCGGTCGTACCGGAAGTATAGACGATGCTGGCGCATTCGTCGGGGCTGATATTTTTCTTGTTTTCCTCGACCACGGGGCCGAATCTGTCTTTGTTCTTGCGGCCCAGCTCGTAGAGCTTCGACAAGCACATCATATCGTCGGCGTCGTCGAAAAGCAGGAACTTGATATCACGGTCAATCTCGGCGGCAATCGGCGCCACGCGCTTGTACAATGCAGGCGAGCCGACGGCGATCAGTTCGGCGTCGGAATGCGTGAAAATATGGAGATAATCATCCTTGCTAAGCGTACTGTAGACCGGCACGTGAACCATATGGGCCAGGTTGATACCCATGTCGAGGAAGTTCCACTCGGGCCGGTTGTTGGTAATGGTGATCACCTTGGTGCCGGCTTTATAACCCATGGCAAGCAAGCCGTATGCGACCGCATGAGCGATCTCATAATATTGGTCAATGCTGTACTTGATCCATTTGCCGCGTGTCCGCCGGGCCAGCATATCGTCTTTCGGCGGATAGGTTTTCAGGTTCTCGAGCAGGTCGAAGGTACGAAGGATTTCCATATTTAAAAGATTAATTTCACAAATATAATAAATAAATGTTTAAGCGGGCCTTCCCCGAGGCGATTTTGGTCTTGCGGTCTCGGAGGGCCTCGACGCACAAGACGCAAAATCTCCACCAGGCCAACGCGCGGCCCGCTTATGTTCCACGTGGAACATTATCGGCCGAAATAAACCAGCAAAACCGATATATCGGCCGGCGAGACGCCAGAGATGCGTGAGGCCTGTGCTATTGTCCGAGGACGGTAGCGGTCGAGCTTGATGCGACACTCCATGGAGAGCGCCGTAATCTTGAAGAAATCGAAGCCCTCCGGAATTTCAAGGTCTTCGAGACGCAGAATCTTCTCAGCAATCCGCTTCTCCCGATCGATATATCCCGCGTATTTAATTTGTATTTCAACCTCATCGAGAACTTCTTCATCGCATGTTCCACGTGGAACATTTTGAACATTTTCGAGGAGGGAACGAAGTGTCACATTCGGCCTTACCAGTAAATCCGCGGCGCGTTTCGAAGCATCAATTGGTGCTTCGCCAACCGAGGTCAAATAAGGATTGATCTGCTCGGGAGACAAAGAGAGTTCTTTTAACGTTGATGAAAGACCTTCAATCTGCGTCTTCTTTTCTTGATAGGTTTTCCAACGGAAATCATCGACCAGTCCGATTCTACGGCCGATTTCTGTTAGCCTTTCATCCGCATTGTCCTGGCGAAGCAAAATTCTGTACTCGGCACGGGAGGTAAACATCCGGTACGGCTCATCGACACCTTTCGTTATCAAATCGTCGATCAGCACACCAATATAAGCCTGGTCACGTTTCAGGATCAACGGGGCTTTTCCGGCCAGGCGCAAATGCGCATTGATACCGGCCATCAGTCCCTGGGCCGCCGCTTCTTCATAGCCCGTCGTGCCATTGACCTGTCCGGCGAGATACAAGCCTTCGACCAGTTTTGACTCCAGCGTAGGTTTCAGTTGCGTCGGATCGAAATAGTCGTACTCAACAGCGTAGGCCGGACGGAAGATTTTGACCTGCTCCAGCCCTTCGATGGCCCGGAGCGCCGCCAGCTGCGTTTCCAGCGGCAACGACGAGGAAAATCCTTGCAGATAATATTCAACGGTATCCCAGCCTTCCGGCTCCAGGAAAAGCTGATGTGAATCCTTGCCGGCAAATGTACGCAGCTTGTCTTCTATAGACGGACAGTAGCGCGGGCCAATGCCCTGTATCTTGCCGGTAAAGAGCGGGGACCGGTCAAAACCAGTCCGCAATATATCGTGGACACGCGGATTGGTATGAACCAGATAGCAACATTTCTGAGTACGTCCCTGCTGGATGGCTGTCGGGACCGGCAGGAAAGAAAAGCGAGCCGGCACTTCATCACCTTCCTGACGCTCAAGCCGTGACACGTCGATCGACCGGATGTCAATCCGAGGCGGCGTCCCCGTCTTCATGCGACCGACAGTCAGGCCCATGGCGGCGAGCCGGGCAGAAAGGCCTTTGGACGGAAGTTCCCCGAGACGGCCGCCCTCGGAAGTCTGAGTACCGACGAAAAGCCGGCCTTCCAGGAACGTGCCGGCCGTCAGAATCACGCTTTTGGCAGAGAATTCTGCGCCCATCGATACGCGAACGCTCGAAATATTCGATTCTCGGAGCGATATATCGACGGCTGTATCTTGCCAAATGTCTAAGCCACAGGTGTTTTCGAGCACTGAACGCCAGTTCGTCGAAAAGTTTCGTTTGTCACACTGCGCGCGGGGACTCCACATGGCCGGACCTTTGGAACGATTCAGCATCCGGAATTGGATGGTCGAGGCATCCGTAACGACGCCCGAAAAGCCGCCAAGTGCATCTATTTCCCTGACTAACTGCCCTTTAGCAATACCTCCCATCGCCGGATTGCATGACATCCGGGCGATTTTGTTCATATCCTGCGTAATCAGAAGCACGCGCGATCCCAGGCGAGCTGCCGCCACGGCGGCCTCACAACCGGCATGGCCGGCTCCGATCACGATGATATCGTAGTCAGCAACCATGTTGCTTTTCGGCGCGCATCTGGTCGAGCAGAAGCAAGGCGCGGTTTTCCGCAGCCCGCATCCGGCGCTGCTTCCAGGGAGTCGTGTCGTCGTATCCGATCAGATGCAGCAGGCCGTGCACGATCACCCGGTGCAATTCTCGCTCGAAACCTTCGCCATACGCCTTGCCATTGATCCGGACCGTATCGATACTGATATAGATATCGGCACTCACGCCCTTGCGTCCGTTTTCGAGGAAGTAGTCGTCGGAGTTGTCGAAGGTGATGATGTCCGTCTCATAGTCATGGCCCAGGAATTGCTGGTTGATGACTTTCAGATACGGGTCGGAACAGAAAATGTAGTTGAGTTCGCCAATTGCATAGCCACGTGCGGCGGCAACTTCTTGTAACCATCTACTGATCAGCCGTTTCTCTCTGGGCGCGAAAGTCGTGTCTTCCTTGAAATAACGTATCATAAAATTTTATAACTTTGCAGATTGCTAATTGAAACAGCGAACAAATTTACAAAAAACTACGTAAACCATAACATTATGTCCAAAGTTACAGTCATCGGCGCCGGCAACGTAGGCGCAACCTGTGCAAACGCCATTGCACATATGAAGATTTGCTCGGATCTCGTTCTTCTCGACATCAAGGAAGGTCTTTCCGAGGGTAAGGCAATCGATATGATGCAAACCGCGAAGATGTATGGCTTCAACACCCGGATCGTGGGCGTGACCAACGACTATGCCGCCACACGCAATTCCGACGTGATCGTCGTCACTTCCGGTATTCCCCGCAAACCGGGCATGACCCGCGAGGAGCTCATCGGCGTGAACGCAGGCATCGTCAACGGAGTAGTCGGCAATGCGCTGAAGTATTCCCCGAAAGCCATTTTCATCATCATTTCCAACCCGATGGATACGATGACCTACCTGACCCTGAAATCGACCCGTCTGCCGAAGAACCGCGTGATCGGCATGGGCGGCCAGCTCGACAGCAACCGCTTCTGCTACTACCTGAGCCAGGCCCTCAAGGCTGCTCCGAGCGATGTGGAAGGCATCGTCATCGGCGGTCACGGCGACACCACCATGATTCCGCTCATCAGCAAGGCCACCTACAGGAGCATGCCTGTGACCAAGAAGCTCCGCAAGTCCGTAGCCGACAAAGTCGTGGCTGACACGATGGTCGGCGGCGCTACCCTGACCAAGCTCCTCAGCACCTCCGCATGGTACGCTCCGGGCGCATCCTGCGCTGCCATGGTGAAATCCATTCTTCTCGACGAAAAAAAGGTCTTCCCTTGCTGCTGCTATCTGGAAGGTGAGTATGGCCAGAAAGATCTGTGCATCGGCGTTCCCGCAATCATCGGCAAACGCGGCTGCGAAAAGGTCCTGGAATACGACCTGACCAAAGAAGAGAAGGCTGCCTTCGACAAGAGCGCCGCTGCAGTGAAGAATGTTAATAACGTGCTGTACGAGAGCAAGATTTTATCTCGCTAAGAATCAGTTAGTTAGTGTAAAACCCCGAAAAGTTTTGAACAATTTTTTGCAAGAAAAATTGCAATAATTGATTTTTTCTTCTTAATTTTGGGTATTGTACTGTCGAATACGGCGCAATAGTTGATAAGAAACAATAAAAACGTAACGATATGGAAAGCAAAATTTCTCCCAAAGCTGACCTGAGCAAGAAGAATGCCCTGTTCCTCGAGATCGGCCTGATCGTCGCACTGGCGCTCTGCCTTCTCGCTTTCGAGTGGTCTTCTTCCGAAAAGGTTGAAACGATGGACCTCACGGCCCAGACCGTAGCCATCGAAGAAGAAGAGATCATCAACACCCAGGAGCAGCCGGAACTGCCCCCGGAGGTCCCCAAGATCCCCGTCCTTTCCGACATCATCGACATTGTGGACGATGACATCCAGGTAAACGACGACCTTTTCATCGACATGGAGGACAATGCAAACCTCGGTGTGGAAATCATGGATTACCACGCTGCTGTCGAAGAGGAAGTAGTCGAAGAGGAAGCTATCCCGTTCGCCCTCGTCGAGGAGAAACCGAAGTTCCAGGGCGGTGACGCCAACACGTTCTCCGCATGGGTGAACAAGAACCTCCAGTATCCCGAGATCGCCAAGGAAAACGGCATCCAGGGTCGTGTGACGCTGCAGTTCACGGTCAACACCGACGGCTCCGTCAGCGACGTGAAGGTGCTCCGCGGCGTGGACTCCTCGCTCGACAAAGAGGCTGTCCGTATCGTCTCGATGTCTCCGAAGTGGACGCCGGGCAAACAGAGAGAGCGTCCGGTGAAGGTGGTCTACAACTTCCCGGTCGTATTCCAGCTCCGCTAAGCGGAAGGGTTTTTACAACACGAAGGGCTGTCCTGATCGGGCAGCCCTTTTTTTTGACGTGTCTCCGCTAGCGCCTGGTGGCGCTTTTATTTTCTCATTACTTCCAGTACGGCCTCGATCGGTATCGCTTCGACGGTCAGGCCGCCGCGGCCGGTCATATCCGTGGCCATGAAGAGGGAGTTCCAGAGCGCCTCTGCCGTCGCTTCGATGGTTGCCTCGAACAGCGGGCTCATGTCATCGTTGTGCAGGAGCGTAGGATAATACTTGTCGGTAGATTCGTCGATCAGGTTTTCAGGGTACACGCTGGCAGCGATCACATAGTCGCCGCTGCCGTTCGAGGCGATGCCGCCCGTCTTGGCAAGGCCCATCATCGCGCGCTTGGCCAGACGCTCCAGATTACGTGCATCGAGCGGCGCATCGGTCAAGACAACCATCATGCAGGATCCGTCTGGATTCAGCTGATAATCAGGGTTCTGAACGCTCTTTTTAAAACTGTACTGGCCCATGCGGACACCAACGGGAGCACCATTGATTTCCAGAATGCCTCCGTAATTGGTCTGCACCAGCACGCCCACCGTATAGCCACCCAGGTCTTTCGGCAACACGCGCGACGACGTGCCGATACCACCTTTCCAGCCGAAGCAGATCGTGCCGGTTCCGGCACCGACACAGCCTTCTTCCACCGGTCCGGTCTTGGCGCTCAGGATGGCCTTCACCACATGGTCGGCCGTCACGTGGCGTCCGCGGATGTCGTTGAGCTGTCCGTCGTTGGTCTCTCCAACCACAGCATTGACGCTGCGGACATTTTCATTACCCTTCACGTTCAGGGAGTAACTCAGTACGCCCTCGATGCCCTGAGCCACGGAAAGGGTATTCGTCAGCACGATAGGCGTCTCGATATTGCCCAGTTCCCGTATCTGCGTCACACCGGCCAGCTTGCCGAAACCGTTGCCGACATACACGGCTGCAGGGCATTTCTTGCGGAAGATATTGCCTTCGTGGGGCACGATGGCCGTCACGCCGGTACGGATATCATCGCCTTCAATGAGCGTTACCTGCCCGACGCGGACACCCGGTACGTCGGTGATGGCATTATAGGTTCCGGGGTGAAAGATCCCGGGTTCAATGCCGAAATCCCGGAGGCGGCCCCGGCCTTCCGGCCGCGCAACTTCTTGTGCAAGGACGCTGCCGCACAGTGTCAAAAGGACGGTCAGCGCAAAGAATCTTTTCATACGCAGTAGATTTTTTACAAATATAGTCTTAATTTTGCGAATTGAGACCCCCGATCAGGTCGGGGGTGACAATGTATGTACGAAACCGTAGATAATAGAATACCACAGGCCTGTTTCGTCGCGCTGATCACCCGTCAGCAGGATGAGGACCAGGTCAAAGAATACCTCGACGAACTCCAGTTCCTGGCGACGACTGCCGGCGTGGAAGGAACGAAGCGCTTCACCCAGCGCCTAGACCATCCCGACTCCCGCACCTACATCGGATCGGGCAAGCTGCAGGAAATCAAGCAGTATGTCCGGGAAAACGAACTGGACTACGTGATTTTCGACGATGAACTTTCTCCCTCCCAGATGCGCAACGTCGAACGCGAGATCAACGAACACTGGCCCGACCACCACTGCGTCGTGGTTGACCGTACCGGCCTGATCCTCGATATTTTCGCCGAACGTGCGCAGACCGCCTATGCAAAGACCCAGGTCGAACTCGCTCAATACCAATATCTCTATCCCCGCCTGACCGGCATGTGGACGCACCTGGAGCGGCAGCGCGGCGGCAAGGGCGGCCTCAACATGCGTGGTCCGGGCGAAAGCCAGCTGGAAACCGACCGCCGCATCGTGCTCGACAAGATTACCCGGCTCAAGGAACAGCTCAGGAAGATCGACCGACAGATGGCTTCCCAGCGATCGAACCGCGGGCAACTGGTCCGCATCTCGCTCGTAGGCTATACCAACGTGGGCAAGAGCACCATCATGAACCTGCTGGCCAAAAGCGATGTCTTCGCAGAAAACAAATTGTTCGCCACGCTCGACACCACCGTCAGGAAGGTCGTCATCGAGAATGTCCCCTTCCTGCTCAGCGACACGGTAGGGTTCATCCGCAAACTGCCGACGCAGCTCGTGGAGTCGTTCAAGAGTACGCTCGACGAGGTGCGCGAAGCCGACATCCTGATGCATGTGGTGGACATCTCGCATCCCAATTTTGAAGACCAGATCCGCGTGGTGAGCCAGACGCTCAAGGATATCGGCGCCCAGGACAAGCCGGTCTACATGGTGTTCAACAAGATCGACGCCTACCGCTACGAGCCCTACGACGAGTTCTCGCTGCAGGAAAAGACCGAGAAGAATTTCACGCTCGAGGAGCTGAAAAACAGCTGGATTTCACGGGAACACACGCCGTGCATCTTCCTGTCGGCTCTGGAGCGCACAGGGATAGAAAAACTCCGCAACGACCTGTACAAGATGGTTGCGGAGATCCATGCCGGACGTTATCCGTTTGACAATTTCCTGTGGTAAGATGCCGGATCAGGTCCGGCATGACGATCTCATCCGTCATTCCGGGCTTGACCCGGAATCTATAAATTGAATGATCTTTTCGACACACTTTTCTGGCTGCTCGATGAACGAATTGTGACCCGCATCGGGAATCAGCGCGTATCGGATTTCCGGGAACAACTTCTTCATTTCTTCGACGCGCTCCATGGGGAGGAAGGCATCGTGATCGCCATGGACCAGGAGCAGCGGCACCGGCGGATGCTGCATCACGTCCGACAGGTCGTCGCGGCGGCGGAGTCCTTCGATCGAAGCGATGATTCCTTCCGGATCGTGCGTTTCGCAGAGTTCCACCGTTTCGCGGATCTTTTCGTCGCACGCGCGCAGGTTCTCCGAATAATACATGTTCGGTATCGACAAGTCAGCTACTGTCAGCTGTTTTCCCTGTGCGACATACTCCTTTTCCCGTCCCCGGTCGGCGATTTTCTGGGGAGAATCGGGATAAGGATGCGAATGGAGCAGGATCGCCCGCTCCACGCGCTCCGGATGCTCACGCAAGGTCTGCAGCGTCACATAGCCGCCCATGGAGTGCCCTGCCAGCACCGCTTTCTCCACGCCGCATTTGTCAAGCACGCCCACCACCACCGAAGCACAGAACGACAGGGTGTTGACGCGTTCACCGTCAGGCCCGGCCGGCGCATAATCCGTCAAGCCGTGGCCGGGCATGTCGATGACGATGATACGATAATGGCTTTTGAGCGCCTCCACCAGCTCGTTGAACATATACATGGTTTCGAGATACCCGTGCAGCAGCATAATGCAAGGGGGTTCTCCCGCGCCATCAGGCGCTAGCGAAGGCCGGGCGGGTGAGCCTGGTGTAATAGCAGGCCGAAGCGGTAGGGTTTGGGGCAGAGCCCCAGTAAACCCAGTGTCCCAAACGTGTACGGTAATGCCAGCGGCTGTCGTAAAGAATTCCATAAAATTCGTCATTCCGGGCTTGACCCGGAATCTCTCTAATTATTCAATGATTAACGGTTGAATACTCACAGCCTTGCCTTCACAGGGGCCGTCCACCACGATCCTGACGGCCTGGACCTGCTTCCCGTCCACCGGAACGACGACGCGGTTGTACATGTCGAACGATCCACAGGAAACGAACGCATCCGCGCCGGCGAACAGTACTTCCACATGTCCCGTCGTGATACCGTAGAACTGATTGACGGGATCTGCGGTCTGAACGGTGATCTGCTTGCAGCTGAGCGGCTTTTCGAAGGTATAGAGCACGGTGTCACCCGCTTTCGGAGCACCGGCGCTGCGCATGTATTTCTTGCTTTCATACAGCGCAAGGTTTTCGACCGGATAGCGCGGGTTGACCGCGATGGTCGTCTCCACGCGGGTGGCCGGCTTCAGGAACTTGCGGGCACCCGGCACTTCGACCGTACGGCTCTTGATGTCTCCGTAGAAAGTGGCGAAACGCAGCTTTTCAGGCTGGTCGGTCACCACGGAACCCGTCACCACCGGCGAAGAAACCGTCGGCTCGCTGCCGTCGAAGGTATAGCGCACCACCATGTTGGGATAGGGACTGCGGACGTTGCCGCGTGCATCGACCTCCGGCGCCGGGATGCGGAACCGGATGCCCATGTTGCGCATGCGCTCGAAATGGCTCCGCATGAGTCGTCCGTCGAAATCGGCGTAGTTGCGCTTTTCCTGCGGAGTCCATCCAACTTCAGCCAGGGCGCAAAGTCTCGGATATAACTGATATTCAGAGAAATGCGGAGGATAATAGAGCAACTCTGCCCACAAGCCACCCTGCAGGCCCTTGACCAGGCGTTCCTTGCCGCCAGACAAGTCGAGTCCCTGCAACGGATCGAACGAATAGGTCTTTTCCACGTCGATGATCGAGGCCCAGGTGTGGCCGCGTTCCTCCGGCGTCTGCTTCATGTCGAGGTACAGGTAGTAGCAGTTCTGTGTCACGGCGGGGAAGCCGGCGTCGAGGGCTTTCTGCAGCACTTTCTGGTCGTGCCATACCAGAACGAGGTCGTTGCGGGAAAGTGTCTCGGTCGGGATGATGTCTTCCCAGCCTTCCAATGTCTTTCCATATTTGGCCAGGATGGCTTCCATCCGCTGCGCGAAATATCCCTGCAGCTGGCTTTCATCCGTATAACCCATCTTCTTCATCAGGGCCTGGCAGTCGGGGCAGTGCTTCCACGACTCGGTGGCCACTTCCTCCACACCGATATGGATGTACTTCGACGGGAAGATCGCGGCCATTTCCTTGATGATGTTCTCGAGCATCACATAGTTTTTCTCCCGCCCCACGCACAGCACGTTGTGGACTTCTCCCTGTACGCTCTTGACGTCCGTATCGTGCTTGCAGACTACTTCAGGATAGGATACGGCCAGGGCTTTCGAGTGGCCCGGCATGTCGAATTCGGGAATGACCTCGATGTTGCGTGCCGCGGCATAAGCCACGATCTCCTTCATTTCTTCCTGCGTGTAGAAGCCGCCGTAGCGCTCCTCACCGGAATCGAAAGCGGGCTCCAGTGCTTCGTTGCGGCCGCGCCAGGCGCCTACCTGCGTCAGTTTCGGATATTTCTTGATCTCCATGCGCCAGCCGTTGTCATCGGTCAGGTGCCAGTGGAACTTGTTGATCTTGTGGTAGGCCAGCCAGTCGAGATGGCGCAGGATATAGTCTTTGTCGAAGAACGTACGCGACACGTCGAACATGCTGCCGCGCCAGGAGAAACGCGGCTGGTCCACGATCTCCAAGCAGGGAATCCCGTATTGCCGGAGCAGCATGGCATCGGGTCCGGAAACGCGGTGGTAAACCTGCGGCGGGAGCATCTGCAACAGGGTCTGGATGGCATAGAATTCACCCGCCTTGGTCGTGGCGCTGACCAGGATACGGTCCGGCGTCACGCTGATGGCATATCCTTCTTCGGGGAACGACTTGGTCCGCACGAATTCGATGCTGCCCGGCCGGGCATTCCAGCTGTCCCCATGCCGGTCGATGATCCGGTCGATGTGCTGTTGGAGATACTGCACGTTGAACGGGTCTCCGCCCACGATCCGGACATTCTTGTCAAGGATGAACGGCTCCTGGCCGGAAACGTATTGCACGCTGACGGGTTCCGGCACGAAATCAATCTGCGCCAGGACCGGAATGAACGAAGTGAACAGAGCCACGGCCAAAAGGAAAAATCTGCGCGCTTGCATACAAGAATATTAGTCTAAGAGAACAATGTCCGCATAATAATTCATGCTCCGTCCATCCGTACAATTGCAATCGATGGTCGCCTTGCCGTTGTCATAGAGAATGAGCGAAATCTCCCACTTGTAATAGCCTTCACCGCCTTTGAACTTGTACTTGTAGACACCTTTCTTCGCCTTGGAGAAATCTTTCTTCAGATCGACTTTTTCTTCGTTGAAAACGATGGAAATCTCATCGGCACCGGCATACAAGGGCTGGCGCGAGACACCGATGTATGGAAGACGGGTCGTCACCACATCCCCTTCGAGGCGCAAGGAGAATTCACCGGTACTGATCTTTGACGGCATGCCTTGCGGAATGATATGGGTGATGTCCAGCTTCAGGTCCGGCTTTTCGATGGCACGGACATAGGCTTTGCTGAGCGCCTCGTCGACCACGACACGCTGTTCTTCTGAAAGTTTGGAATAAGGACTGCAGGAAGCGATCAACACCGCCGCAAGGACGACGAACAAAAGCTTTTGAATGATTCTCATGACAGTTAGTATTAAAAATTCGTATGTAAAGATACAAATAATTGCAAATATCTTTGATTTTTGCGACATTTGTATCTTATTGGAACAACTAATATAACGTTATATGACTGAATTGATTTCTAAGGTTCCGGAAGGACCGCTCGAACTGAAATGGTCGAAGCACAAAGCCGACATCAAAGTCGTGAGTCCTGCCAATAAGCGCAAAATGGAGATTATCGTTATCGGCACCGGCCTCGGTGGCGCCTCCGCAGCCGCTTCGTTGGGAGAACTGGGCTACAATGTCAAAGTTTTCTGCATCAGCGATTCCCCGCGCCGCGCGCATTCCATTGCAGCACAGGGTGGCATCAACGCTGCCAAAAACTACCAGAATGACAACGACTCGATCTACCGTCTGTTCTACGACACCATCAAAGGTGGTGACTATCGCAGCCGCGAAGCCAATGTCTACCGCCTGGCCGAAGTGAGCAACAACATCATCGACCAATGCGTGGCCCAGGGCGTTCCTTTCGCCCGCGATTACGGCGGACTGCTCGACAACCGTTCGTTCGGCGGTGCGCAGGTGTCCCGTACCTTCTATGCCCGCGGCCAGACCGGCCAGCAGCTGCTGCTCGGCGCTTACGCCGCCCTCAACCGCGCCGTCTCGAAGGGCCAGGTGAAATCGTATCCCCGCCATGAGATGCTCGACCTCGTGACCATCAACGGCGAAGCCAAAGGCATCATCGCCCGCAACCTGACCAACGGCAAGATCGAACGCTTCGGCGCCCACGCTGTCGTGCTGGCCTCCGGTGGCTATGGCAACACCTACTTCCTCAGCACCAACGCCATGAACTCCAACGGTTCGGCCGCATGGCAGTGCTACAAGAAAGGCGCTTTTTTCGCCAACCCGTGCTTCGCCCAGATCCACCCGACCTGCATCCCCATCCATGGCGACCAGCAATCCAAGCTGACCCTGATGTCCGAGTCGCTCCGCAACGACGGCCGCATCTGGGTGCCCAAAAAACTGGAAGACGCCAAGAAACTGCAGGAAGGCAAGATCAAAGGTTCGCAGATTCCCGAAGAAGACCGCGACTACTATCTCGAGCGCCGCTACCCCGCGTTCGGCAACCTCGTCCCGCGTGACGTGGCTTCCCGTGCCGCCAAGGAGCGCTGCGACGCCGGCTATGGCGTGAACAATACGGGCAAGGCCGTGTTCCTTGATTTCAAGGACGCCATCAAGCGCCTCGGCAAAGAAGTGGTGGACGCCCGCTACGGCAACCTCTTTGACATGTACAAGGAAATCACCGATGTCGATCCGCACGAAGAGCCGATGATGATCTATCCGGCCATCCACTACACGATGGGCGGCCTCTGGGTGGACTACAACCTGATGACCACCATCCCGGGCCTGTATGCCATCGGTGAGGCCAATTTCTCCGACCACGGCGGCAACCGCCTCGGCGCCTCGGCCCTGATGCAGGGCCTGGCCGACGGCTACTTCATCCTGCCGTACACCATCGGCGACTACCTGGCCAGCAAGTTCAAGGAGCCGAAGACCGATACGAACGCACCGGAATTCGAAGCTGCTGAGAAAGCCGTCCAGGCAAAGATCGACAAGCTGATGAACATCAAGGGCAAGAAGACCGTCGACGCCTTCCATAAGGAACTCGGCCACATCATGTG
This sequence comes from Bacteroidales bacterium, assembly GCA_016290385.1. GTDB lineage: Bacteria > Bacteroidota > Bacteroidia > Bacteroidales > UBA932 > Cacconaster. The sequence continues at coordinate 19,411 of JAEETO010000025.1, forward strand.
GGAATACGTGGGCATGGCCCGTAACGAAGCCGGCCTGAAGAAAGCCATCGAACTCATCCAGGCACTCAAGAAAGAGTTCTGGAGCAACGTTTACGTAGCTGGCGAGACGGGCGTCTTCAACCAGGAACTTGAAAAAGCACTCCGCGTAGCCGACTTCCTCGAGATCGGCGAGCTGATGGCCCGCGACGCCCTGAACCGCAACGAATCCTGCGGCGGTCACTTCCGCGAAGAAATGCAGACCGAAGAAGGCGAGACCAAGCGCGACGATGTCAACTACATGTACGTGGCAGCCTGGGAATACAAGGGCGAAGACAAGCAGCCCGAACTCCACAAGGAACCGCTGAAATTCGAATTCGCACACGTTGCAACCCGTAACTATAAAGACTAATCTTCTTAAGGATAAAGTATTATGAATTTTACTTTAAAAGTATGGCGTCAGAGAGACGCGAAAAGCAAGGGACATTTTGAGACCTATCAGGTAAAAGACATCTCTGAAGGTACTTCTTTCCTTGAGATGATGGATATCCTCAACGAACAGCTCATCGGCGAGAAGATCGATCCTGTGGCCTTCGACAAGGGTTGCCACGGCAACCAGAGCGGTCCGGTCTCGTTCGACCACGACTGCCGCGAAGGTATCTGCGGTGCCTGCTCGCTCTATATCAACGGCCGTGCCCATGGTCCGGAGAGCGGTGTTACCACCTGTCAGCTCTATATGCGCAAATTCAAGGATGGCAGCACCATCACCATCGAGCCCTGGCGCAGCCGCGGCTTCCCGGTGATCAAAGACCTGGTGGTCGACCGTGGTGCGTACGACAAGATCCTGCAGGCAGGCGGCTTCATCAGCGTCAATACCGGCGGTGTTCCCGATGCGAATGCCATTCCCATTCCGAAAAAGAATGCCGATGAAAGCATGGATGCTGCTTCCTGCGTAGGTTGCGGTGCCTGTGCCGCTACTTGCAAGAATGGCTCGGCCATGCTCTTCGTGGCTGCACGTGTCAGTTCGCTGGCGCTGCTGCCGCAGGGTAAGATCGAGGGCGCACGCCGTGCGAAAGCCATGGTGGCCAAGATGGACGAACTGGGTTTCGGTGCCTGCACCAATACCCGCGCCTGCGAGATGGAATGCCCCAAGCATATCACAGTAAGCCACATTGCCCGCCTCAACCGCGAATTCCTCACGGCGAAGTTCAAAGACTAGTTGATAAATATCGAGGATTGTTGAAAAATCTGGCGCCTGTTGACAAACATCGTTTTTATCCCGGCATATCCTTCGGTTTTTAACAAATCCTTTATCAACTTTCGCCTTTCAGCGTTTTATCAACAACCGGACACCCATTTCTCCCTGAAGACGAAATGGGTGTTCATTTTCTGTTGAAACCAATATGGATAATTCATGCCTCAATTTTTTTCAACAGTTTCAACAGGCTTAGAAATACCGGGAAAAAGAATTTTTGAATTTTTATTTTATTAATTTTGTGTTGTTGACAAAGTTTGTGGCGTTATGGCTGAATCTTTCAATCCCCGCACGGAGACTTCATTTCGGGAAAGTGAATTTGACAAGGTGATCCGTCCGCAGAATTTCGAACAGTTCTCCGGACAGGAAAAAGTGCTCGAAAACCTCAAGGTCTTCGTGAAAGCGGCGCTGCTCAGGGGCGAAGCGCTCGACCATGTCCTGTTCCACGGTCCTCCCGGCCTGGGCAAGACCACGCTGGCCCATATCGTCGCTTCGGAACTGGGCGTCAACCTGAAGATCACTTCCGGGCCTATTCTCGACAAGCCCGGTGACCTGGCCGGCCTGCTGACTTCCCTGGAAGAGGGAGACGTGCTCTTTATCGATGAAATCCATCGCCTGAGTCCCATTGTGGAAGAGTATCTCTATTCTGCCATGGAAGACTATCGCATCGATATCATGATCGACAAAGGCCCGGGTGCCCGCAGCGTGCAGATTTCCCTGAGTCCTTTTACGCTCATCGGTGCCACGACGCGCAGCGGCCTGCTGACTTCGCCGCTCCGGGCCCGTTTCGGCATCCAGTGCCATCTGGAATATTACGATGCCAACGTTCTTTTCAATATTATCAAGCGGAGTGCTTCGATCCTGGATATAGCGATTGAAGATGAAGCGGCTAAAGAGATTGCACTGCGGAGCCGGGGTACGCCGCGTATCGCCAATTCCCTTTTGCGACGTGTGCGGGACTTCGCCCAGGTACGCGGAAACGGAGTCATCGATCTGGAAATCACAAAATTCGCGCTCAATGCCCTGAATATCGATACGCGGGGTCTTGATGCCATCGACAATAAGATATTGTCTACCATCATCGATAAGTTCAACGGTGGTCCTGTGGGAGCAGGAACCATAGCTACGGCTATCAGCGAAGACGTTGGTACACTGGAGGAAGTGTATGAACCATTCCTGATCAAGGAAGGCTTCCTGAAACGTACGCCAAGGGGCCGTGTCGTGACTGACCTGGCTTATCAACATCTCGGAAAAACGAACCAGCAATATGAAAAAGATCTTTTCTCTTAGTATTCTGCTGGCAGTGACCCTGCTGGCAGCCCTTCCTTCGGATGCCTGCACCTCGGCCATCTTTACCGGCAAATGTACACCCGACGGTCGTCCTTTGCTCTGGAAGCATCGTGATACGGGTGAATTGAACAACCGGATTGAGTTCTTCCCTGCCGGCAACGGACGGAAATATGGTTTCATCGGCCTGGTCAACAGTCCTGTACAGGATGGTGAAGTCTGGACAGGTACCAATGATGTGGGTTTTTCCATCATGAATACAGCTTCCTATAATCTTCAGAACGTTGAAGCAGATTTCGAAGACATGGAAGGCGCGCTCATGTATGAGGCGCTGGGCAGTTGCAAGACGCTCAAGGATTTCGAGAAGATGCTCGACAAGATGAAAAAGCCCCGGGGCGTTGAGGCGAATTTCGGCGTGATCGATGCGGAGGGTGGTGCTGCTTATTATGAAGTCAACAATACGGAGTGGCGCAAGATCGATGTCAACGATCCCAAGATTGCTCCGCAGGGATTTCTGGTCTATACCAATTATTCTTATACAGGCCGCATGGATGAAGGCATGGGTTATGTGCGCTATAATACCGCCAATGAGATTCTTCACAAGGCCTGGATTCGTGGAGAGGAATTCACGCCGCAGTGGATTTTCAACAACCTTTCCCGCAGCTACTATAATTCCTTGCTGGGTATCGACCTGAACCAGAATCCGGAACTCGCACCGGAAGGCTGGTTTGTGGACCAGGATTTCATTCCGCGTCGCAGCACCAGTGCATCCATCGTGGTAAAAGGTGTCAAACCCGGCGAAAACCCGAACCTTACGGTCATGTGGACCATCCTCGGTTATCCCCCGGTCGGTATAGCTGTTCCCTTAAAAGTGGCTGACGGTTTCAACCAACCTGAAGGCGTGATGAAACAGGAAGGCAGCAATAACTGCCGCCTCTGCGACGAAGCGCTTGCCCGTCGTGCTGAAGTCTTTCCGCTGAATCGTGGAAATGGTAAAAACTATTTCAATGTCCGTAAAGCCCAGCAATACATGAAAGAGCTTGCTCCGGTTGAAGAAGCGTATTTTCGCCAATACAAATGATTTCCGATAAAGCTGTATACATAGCGAATTCCGTGAAGCGCGCCACCCAGGGTGCGCTTCATCTTGTGATATGTGACAACAAGAAGGAAGCCTATTACATGGTTTCCGACCTCGATAATTTTTTCCGCGAAGAAAACCTCTTTTTCTTTCCGGCTACCAGCGAAAAGTCTGAGTATAAAAAGAATACAGCCCTTCTTCAACGCACTTCAACGCTTTCTGCCCTGACACGCTGGACCACTTCTCCCGTCATTCCGAACACATCCCCCGTCATTCCGGGCTTGACCCGGAATCCAGAGACTCCGGAACAAGTCCGGAGTGACGTGGACTATGTCATCACCCCGCAGTTGCTGCAAAAGACGCTGCTCGATTCTACACTGGTCGTTACCTATACAGAAGCCGTGCAGGAACGTGTGCTGCGACCCAAAAAGATCCGCGATTCAATCCTCACGCTCCGGAAGGGAGAAAGCCTTTCCCACAGCGTCATCAGCGATGTACTCTTCGAGGAAGGCTTCCGGAAAGTGGATTTCGTGACTCAGCCTGGAGAATTTGCGTTGCGCGGCTCGCTGGTCGACATTTATTCTTTTGCAGACGAGCGTCCGTTGCGCATTGATTTTTTTGGAGATGAGATCGAGACGATCCGATGGTTCAATCCCGACAACCAGCTTTCGGTCGGCGATCCGCTCACCGAAATATCCATCTTTCCGAACCTCGATGAAATCGGAAAAGATGAAGAATATGCTGATTTCATGGAGGTCCTGCCGGAAGGAACCACCATCTGGGACCTGCGCGACGATATCTTGAAAAAACAGGAAGACGGAATCATTCCACAACCGGCTTTCGCCAAGAATTTCCAGCTGCTTTCCGACGACATCGTCCGTCACCAGATCGAAGGTTATACGGTGACCATCCTCTCTCCGAACGAGAGCCAGACACGACGCCTCAAAGAGATACTGCGCAACATTTCGCCGAAGTTCCTGCCTGTATCCCTGCATGAAGGATATATAGACAAGGCTTCTAAAAATTGTTATTACACGGATCATCAGATCTTCGAGCGCTACCACAAGCTCAATGTCCATCGGCAGGTGGAAATAGCCGAGCAGATGACGATCAACGAGCTCAATGCGCTCAGGATGGGCGATTACATCGTGCATATCGACCATGGTGTGGGCCAGTATGGCGGCCTGGTGAAAACCCATGTGGGCAACCGTACGCAGGAAGCCGTCAAGTTGATATACAAGGACGGAGATGTTGTTTTCGTCTCGATCCATTCCCTGCACCGTATCTCGAAATTCAAGTCGCGTGACGGCGCGCCGCCCAAGATCTACAAGCTCGGCAGCAA
>JAEETO010000115.1 GCA_016290385.1 Bacteroidales bacterium
CGCTCTGCCAAGGTCCATTTCTCCACCAAGGGACACAACGGCATCCTGGTGCCGGTCTTTGCCTACGGGCCGCGCGCTGAAGAATTCTCGGGCGTCTATGAGAATGCTGAGCTGGCTGCCCGGATCCGGCGCCTGATGAAATGACATCATCCATTACAATATAATACTTGACTTATGAAATGCTTTAAATGTCTCTTTCTTTTACTGTCGGTTCTCTTCGCATTGAACGTCAATGCACAGAACATGACCGTGAAAGGAACGATTACGGACGGGAGCAATGGAGACCCGATTCCGTTTGCATCGGTCGTCGTCAAAGGGATGACGATCTGGACTACTTCCGACGCGGAAGGCCGCTATACCATCGAGGCACCGGCCAACGCCGTCTTCACCGTGTCCTGCCTCGGCTACAAGGAGGCTGAGATCGCAGTCAACGGCCGCAGCGCCCTGGACATCGTGTTGAATCCGGACCTCGACGTGCTCAGCGAAGCCGTCGTCATCGGTTACGGTGTGCAGCAGAAAAAACTCATCACCGGTTCGACTGTGCAGGTGAAGGGCGATGAACTGTCCAGGCTCAACACGCCTTCCGCCCTCGGCGCCCTGCAGAGCCAGAGCCCGGGCGTTACCATCACCCAGAACTCCGGCCAGCCGGGCCGCGGCTACAAGGTCAACATCCGCGGTATCGGTACGATCGGTGACTCTGAACCGCTGTATGTCATCGACGGTGTGGCCGGTGGTGACATCAACGTTCTCAACCCCAACGACATCGAGTCCATCGACATTCTCAAGGATGCTGCTTCCGCCGCCATCTACGGTGCACGTGCCGCCAACGGTGTCGTGCTCGTGACCACGAAACAGGGCAAGGAAGGACGCGTGATCGTATCCTATGACGGTTTCTATGGCGGCCAGTACATCGCCAAGATGCCCGACATGGTCGACGCCAAAGAGTACATGCAGCTCTACAACCTCGCCCGCAAGAATTCCGGCATTGCCGAGGTGAATTTCTCCGCCGTGCTGCCTTCCAATCTCTACAGCTCCATCACGAATGGTTCCTGGAAGGGCACCAACTGGGTGAAGGAGATGTACAACAAGGGCGCGATGACGCAGAACCATTCGCTCAACGTGGCCGGCGGTACTGCTGACCACAAGTTCTCGATGGGTCTTTCCTACACGGGCCAGGACGGTATCCTCGGCTGGAACAAGATCGAGCCCATGAATGCGAAGTATCGCCGCTATACTTTCCGCATCAACACCGACAACGTGGCCATCAAGCGCAACAACCTCGATATCCTCAAGTTCGGTGAGACGCTCAACTTCAGCTACGGCGAGAACAGCGGCATCGGTGAGGGCGACATCTACGAGAGCTCCCTCCACGACGCCATCGGCGCCACGCCGCTCCTCCCGGTCTATACCACCGACGCCCATGGCAACATCACCGGTTTCTACGATGAGGCTGCCCGCGAGGAATACGGCTGGAATTTCTTCAGCGATTCCAAGCACCCGATCGGTCTCGACTATTACAACCGCGGCCGCAACCTTGAAAAATTCTATGCCCTGCATGCCAGCGTGTTCGCTGAGCTGCAGCCCATCAAGAACCTCCGGTTCAAGACCCAGTTCGGTTACCGGATGTCCGGTTCGTCCACCCGCAGCTACAAGATGCTCTATCATCTGAACGCCTCGCAGTACAACGACAACGACCAGGTGTCGCAGAAGATGAAACTCAACAGCCGCTTCACCTGGGAGAACACCGCTTCCTACCACTTCGATATCAACGACGAACACGTGTTTGACGCCGTGCTCGGACAGTCGATCGAAAAATGGGGCTTCGGTGAGAGCGTGTCCGCTTCGGCAATGAACAGCATCTTCCCGAACGACTTCACGCGTGCCTGGCTGTCGAACACCAAGCCGGCCCTGATCAACCAGATTTCGGCTTCCGGTTCCCCGTCTTCGCAGGGCGGCCTGGCTTCCTTCTTCGGCCGTATCAACTACAGCTTCCGCGACAAGTACCTGCTCACCGCGACGGTCCGCGCCGACGGTTCCTCGAACTTCGCACGTGGCCATCGCTGGGGTGTGTTCCCCTCGGTTTCCGCCGGCTGGATCATCAGCAGCGAGCCGTGGATGGAGAATACCCGGGGCTGGCTCGACTTCCTGAAACTGCGTGCCAGCTGGGGCCAGAACGGTAACGCCAGCATTTCCAATTTCCAGTACCTGACCACTATCTCGCTGTCGAGCAGCGCCGGATACTACTACGGCGACAAGGCTACGATGTCGACCGGTGCCAAGCCCGACGTGCTGGCCAACCCGGACGTGAGCTGGGAGACTTCCGAGCAGACTGACCTCGGTATCGACGCCCGCTTCTTCAACTCCAGCCTCGGCTTCACCTTCGATGCCTATATCAAGAACACGAAGGACTGGCTCGTCCAGGCTCCGATCGCCTCTGTGTACGGCTTCAACTCTCCGTACGTGAACGGTGGTGACGTGCGCAACTCCGGTTTCGAGGTTTCCGTCGACTATGGCAAATACACGGGCGAATTCACCTACGGCGTCAAGGTCAATGCGGCCTACAACAAGAACAAGGTAACGCGTATCGCCAACGCCGAGGGTATCATCCACGGCGAGGACGACGTGCTCAGCCAGGGTACTTCCGAGATGTACCGCGCCCAGGTCGGTTATCCGATCGGCTACTTCTACGGCTACAAGACGGCGGGCGTCTTCCAGAACGCTGCCCAGGTGGCCGCCACGGCAGCCAAATATGACGATGCCAAACCGGGCGACCTGATCTGGGTGGATACCAATGGCGACGGCCAGATCACCGACGAAGACCGTACGATGATCGGCGACCCGCACCCCGACTGGACGACCGGCCTGAACCTCTGGGTGGCCTGGAAGGGCTTCGACCTGAGCATTACCGGCTACGGTGCCTTCGGCCAGCAGATCGCCAAATCCTACCGTTCGTTCTTCGACCGTCCGACCGACAGTTACACCCGCGACCTGATGAACTGCTGGAGCGGTGAAGGAACGTCGAACCGCCTCCCGCTCTGGACGACCTGCTCCGACCGCAACTGGTCGAACATCTCCGATATCTACATCGAGAACGGCGACTTCTTCAAGATTTCCAACGTCACGCTCGGCTACGATTTCAGCCGTATCATCAAGGGCTCCTGGCTCAGCAAGGCCCGTCTCTACATTTCGGCCCAGAACCTCCTGACCATCACCAAGTATTCGGGCATGGACCCGGAGATCGGCTACGGTTTCGACGAGGACTGGGTGTCCGGCATCGACCTCGGTTACTATCCGAGCGCCCGTACCTTCCTCGTGGGTGTCAACATTCAATTCTAATGCGTCATGAAAACGATCATCAAATATACTTCGGTCCTTATGCTGCTCACCCTGCTGTTTGCAGGCTGTGAAAAGTTTCTCGACACGGTGAGCTACACCGAGAGCAACACCAGTAACTTCCCCGCTTCGGAGACGGACGCCAAGCAGCTCGTGACGGGTATCTACAGCGTGCTCAACCAGGCCGCCTACGAACCCAGCGCCCACTCCTTCATCGCCAACCTGACCATGTCCGACGAGTGCTTCGGCGGTGGTGGACAGGACGACTATGAAATCCAGGCCTACGATCACCTGCTCTATTTCGAGCCCAATGCCCAGCTGGACTTCTGGACTCCCTATTATGCGGGTATCGTCCGCGCCAACCTGGCTATCGCCAATCTCGACAAGGTACAGGATGAGGACATGCGCAACCAGTTGATGGGCGAGGCCTATTTCCTCCGTTCCTACCTGCTCTTCGACCTGACGCAGCAGTTCGGTGAAGTACCTCTGGTGAAGTTTGTTCCGAACTCCGTCGACGAGGCTTCTGAATATCCGGCTCCCGGTACGATCCAGGAGATCTACGGTACGATTGCCGCCGGCCTGAAGGAAGCCATCGAGATCATGCCGTCCCAGCCCTGGGACCAGTGCATTTCCGGTTTGCGCCATGCCACCAAATGGGATGCCGAGGCGCTGCTCGCCCGCGTGTACCTGTTCTACACGGGCTTCTACAGCGACAAGAACGGCGAGAACATCACGACCCTGCCGCTCATCGACCTGGAAACGGGTGAGATCATCAACTCCGTCATCGCCAAGGACGAAGTGGTCCGCGGCCTGGAAGACTGCATCGCGAACAGCGGTCACAAGCTGGCCAGCGACTACCGCCTGATGTGGCCGTACATGAACTCGGCCACCAAGAAGGATTATGCATATGCCCAGTCTGTCGAGGGCACCTGGCTCACCGACGACAAGAACCCCGAAGAGATGTTCAGCATCTGCTTCTCGAACATTGCCGAGTCTTCGCGCAACCGCAACAAGTTCGACCAGTACCTGGGCGTGCGCAAGCGCAGCAAATATGAGGTCAACGCCTTCCCGTTCAGCCGTGGCTACGGCATGGCGCCCGTCAACCCGGCCGTCTGGGAGCAGTGGGACAAGGATGAACCGGGCGACATCCGCAAGATGGCTTCCATCTGGAATGTCGACGTGGAGCAGATCGGCGGACCTTCCAATTATTCCTGGGGCAACGACCAGCAGATGGAAGAGAGCGGCCTCTGGCAGAAGAAATACCAGGCCTACGGAGCTCTCGTGAACGGCAAGTTTTTCTATGAGTTCTCCTCCGTTGCCGAATACGGCGGCGCCGGCAGCGACCTCGGCCGCGGCCACTCGCTGCAGAACGTCCAGATTCTCCGTTTCGCCGACGTGCTGCTGATGCACTCCGAGCTGACCGACGGCAAGACCATCTACAACGGCAAGAGCGGCATGAATGCCGTCCGTGCCCGCGTCGGCCTGCCCGACAAGGCGTACAGCGTGGAGGCTATCCGCATGGAGCGCCAGCACGAGCTCGCTTTCGAAGGCATCCGCTGGAACGACATGCGCCGCTACGGCAAGACCTACTGCATCAAGGCGCTGGAATCCCAGCTGGGACAGCCGATCCGCAACAATACGGTACAACTGGTGATGAAAGACCAGAACACAGGCTACAAGGCCCGTTACGAGGCTACCTGGGGCTTCCGTCCTTTCCCGCAGTCCGAGATCAGCCTCTCGAATGGCGTGCTTAAGCAGAATGCCGGCTGGACCGATGCATCTGCCCAATATACGAACTGGAAGTAAGCATTTAGGTTAAAATTAGGTTATTCTCAAGTGGGGGACCGGTCCTGTCGACCGGTCCCTTGTGTTTTTAGGTGGTAAAAAAATATTATGAAGTTTGAAATTATTTACTACCTTTGCAGTCCCTAACGGTTCGCCCGGATGGCGGAATCGGTAGACGCGCTAGTTTCAGGGACTAGTAAACGCAAGTTTGTGCAGGTTCGAGTCCTGTTCC
>JAEETO010000116.1 GCA_016290385.1 Bacteroidales bacterium
CTACTGCGATCCGGCGCAGTGCCGCCGGGAGCGGCGCTTCCAAGTACTGCTATGCGCTGCTTTTCGCCAGTATGCTGGTCTCCAGCGTGATCTGCGGCCTGCGTATCGGCTGTGGCGACAGCATCATCCATCTGGTTGTCCCCATGGCTACGGTGGTTCTTGCTTTGTTGCTTAATGCGCTGACAGGATGGCGTTTCTGGTATTTAATTGGAGCGGTACTTTTGATTGTATACGATGTTCTCTGGATGCAGAACGTGCTGGCGGAAACCCGTTTCAGCTACATGCCGCTGCTGGCCATGATTCCGCTGTGCCTGGCGAACATGCTGCCCCTGTTCTCGCTGGGAACGATGAAAAAGTAGGAGGACACGCCCATGTACGACGATATACGGCCCTATAACGATGCAGAGACGGTTGCGGCGCTGAAAAGAGCCTCCTCGAACCGTCTGATGGAGCAGATCTCCGCCTTTCTCTTCCCCGGGAAAGACCCGGATATCATGCGCAATACGCTGAATACCATCCACAGCGTGGAGGATTTCCAGGCGCGGGTCATGTATCCGGCCGTGCGCTCCATCCTGGGCAAGACGACCAAAGGCTTGACGTACAGCGGCCTGGAGTGGTTTGAGAGCGGCCGTGCCTTTACTCTGCTCTCGTCACACCGCGACATCGTGCTCGACTCGGCGTTCATCCAGTATATCTTCATGGACAACGACCTGCCGCTTTCCGAGATCGCCGTAGGCGACAATTTGATTTACAATCAGTTCGTAGAAGACCTGATGCGTTCCAACCGCATGATCAAGGTCGTGCGGGGCGGCCAGCCGCGGGAACTCTACGAATTCTCGAAGCATCTCTCGTCCTACATTCGGATGCGCCTGCACGACGAGCATCCGGCTTCCGTCTGGATCTCGCACCGCAACGGGCGGACGAAGGACGGCAACGACGAGACGGAACAGGGACTCCTGAAAATGTTGTCGGTCAGTGGCCCCGCCGATTTTGCCGCCAATATGAAGGAACTTCACATCATGCCGGTTGCCGTGTCTTATGAATATGAGTCCTGCGGGCTGAAGAAGGCCTACGAGAACTATATCACCCAGATGATGGGCCGCTACCTGAAACGTCCCGGAGAAGACCTGGAGAGCATTGTTCTTGGCATCATGCAGCAGAAGGGTCATGTGCATGTAGCGTTCTGCCGGCCGTTGTCTGATGACGAGATCGACGCCTGCGCCGCGCTGGAGAAGAATGAGCGTTTCCGCGCCCTTGCCCGCATCGTTGACGAGCGCATTCACAAGGCCTGGCGTATCTGGCCTACGAACGTAGCGGCGGCTGAACTGCTGAGAGGGGACAAGCCCAGCGATCCGCATTTTACCCAGCAGTTCGAGCAGTATATCCAGGAAGATATCGATACGCTTCCCCGCAATCCGGAACTGCGGCGCATGATACGCGAGAACCTGCTGAAAATCTACGCCGCCCCGCTGGGCTGGAACCCGCGCTGAGTCCCTTTTTACAGTGTTGTTGATGACTTGTTGAGAAGTCGTGGCCAGAGCTGCGATTTCTCTTTGTTTTCATAGCAAAATTGACTAAATTTGCAGATTAAGTGAAACACGAAAACTGCAAATCGATTTCGATTTAATGATAAACAATTCAATACAAGCCATATGAAAAAGAACATCACGTTGAAAGAGGCCGTCGGCATGATCAAGGACGGCTCTTCGATTATGATTGGCGGCTTCCTGGGAACAGGTGCACCGAAACAGATTGTCGACGCGCTGGTCGAAAGCGGCGTCAAGGATCTGACCATCATCTGCAACGACACCGTCTTCGACGGCAAGGGTTGGAGCAAGCTTATCGAGAACCATCAGGTGAAGGAAATCTACGCTTCCTACATCGGCGGCAGCAAGGCTTCCATCGAACAGATGAACACCGGCCAGCTCAAGATGAATCTCGTGCCGCAGGGCACCCTGGCGGAGCGTATCCGCGCCAAGGGCGCCGGCCTGGGCGGTATTCTCACGCCGACCGGCCTGGGTACCGTCGTTCAGGAAGGCAAACAGGTGATCAATGTCGACGGAAAAGATTATCTGCTCGAGAAACCCCTCGGCGCTGATTTCGCCATCCTGGGCGGCAGCATCGTCGACGAGTCCGGCAACGTGTTCTACCGCGGCACCACCAAGAACTTCAACCCGATGATGGCCCAGGCGGCCGACACAGTGATCGTCGAAGCCGAGAAACTGGTGAAAGTAGGGGAGATCGAACCCGAAGCCGTCCATACGCCCGCCCTGTTCGTGGACTACATCTATGTCGAACAATAATTGCAACGCAAGATGGCTCAATACAAATCGATGATCCGTGTCCGCATGAGCGCCAAGGATGCGCATTACGGCGGAAATCTGGTGGACGGCGCCCACATGCTGCATCTTTTCGGCGACGTCGCCACGGAACTGCTGATCCTGCGCGACGGCGACGAAGGCCTGTTCAAGGCCTATGACATGGTGGAATTCATCGCTCCGGTCTATGCCGGTGACTTCATCGAGGCCACGGGCGAGATCGTTTCCGAGGGCAATACCTCCCGCAAGATGGTCTTCGAGGCCCGCAAGGTCATCGCCCCGCGTCCCGACATTTCCGACTCCGCCGCCGACCTGCTCGAAGAACCCGTCGTGGTCTGCCGCGCCAGCGGAACCTGTGTCACCCCCAAGAAATGCCAGCGCAAGCAGTAGACTATGGACAAACTCATCATTACCGCCGCCATCTGCGGCGCGGAAGTAACCAAGGAACAGAATCCTGCCGTCCCTTATACCGTTGAAGAAATCGTCCGTGAAGCCAGGTCGGCCGTCGATGCCGGCGCTGCCATCGTCCACCTGCATGTCCGGTGGGACGACGGTACGCCTACGCAGGACCGGGGCCGTTTCCAGGAATGCGAGGAGGCCATCCTGAAGGTGTGCCCCGACGTGATCCTGATTCCCTCGACCGGCGGCGCCGTGGGCATGACGCCCGACGAACGCCTCCAGTCGACCGATACCACTCCGCAGCCGGAGATGGCCACGCTCGATTGCGGCACCTGCAATTTCGGCGACGAAATCTTCGACAACACCATGCCGACCATGCGTGCCTTCGGCAAGCGCATGATGGAGCGCGGCATCAAGCCCGAGTACGAATGCTTCGAGATGGGCCATCTCGACACGATCCTCAACATGGCCCGGAAGGGGCAGGTCCCCGGCGCGCCGATGCAGTTCAACTTCGTGCTCGGCGTCCCCGGCTGCACGCCCGCTACGGTCGCGAATCTCTGCTGGCTGGTGAACGGCATTCCGGCCGGCTCGACCTGGACGGTCACCGGTGTCGGACGCAACGCCTTCCCGATGGCCGCTGCGGCCATCGCCATGGGCGGCAACGTCCGTGTGGGTTTCGAGGACAATCTTTATCTGTCGAAGGGAGTTCTGGCGAAGAACAACGGAGAACTGGTCGCCAAGGTCGTCCGCCTGGCGAACGAGCTCGGCCGTCCCATCGCCACGAGCGCCGAAGCCCGTCAGATCCTGGGACTTAAACAACGATAAACAAAACAATAACTTAACAGAATATGGCACAAAAACACGGAAACAAGTACGGAACGCACCGCGTCATCGAACCCAAAGGCGTGCTTCCGCAGCCCGCAAACAAACTCGACAACAATATGGACGAGATCTGGGACAACGAGATCCTGATCGACGTCCAGACCCTCAACATCGACTCCGCATCGTTCACCGACATCCACAACTACGCCAAACAGCAGGCCGGACCCGGTGCCAGCGAAGAGAAGATCATGGAAGAGGTCAAGAAAGAAATGCTTTACAACGTGGAGCTCCAGGGCAAGCACCGCAACCGCCGCACCGGCTCGGGCGGCATGCTGCTCGGCAAGGTCGAGAAGATCGGCGACGCCCTCAAAGGCAAGATCGACCTCAAGGAAGGCGACCGCATCGCCACGCTGGTGAGCCTCAGCCTCACTCCGCTCCGTATCGACGAGATCATCGAGATCCGTCCCGACGTGGACCAGGTCGACATCAAAGGCAAGGCCATCCTCTTCGAGAGCGGCATCTACGCCAAGATTCCGGACGACATGCCCGAGAAACTCGCCCTGAGCGCCCTCGACGTGGCCGGTGCCCCTGCACAGACCGCCAAGCTCTGCCAGTACGGCCAGACCGTCGTGATCCTCGGCGCCGGCGGCAAGAGCGGCATGCTCTGCTGCTACGAAGCCAAGAAACGCGTCGGCGTGACCGGCAAGGTAATCGGCATCGCCAACAGCCCGCGCAGCACCCAGCGCATCAAGGACCTCGGCTTCTGCGACGTCGTTGAAAGTGCAGCCGGCATGACCCCGGTGCAGGTGTATGAGTTGGTGGAGCGCCTGACCGACGGCAAGATGGCCGACGTGACCATCAACTGTGTCAACGTTCCCGACCAGGAAATGACCGCCATTCTCTGCACGAAGGACGACGGTATCGTCTACTTCTTCTCGATGGCCACCAGCTTCACCAAGGCATCCCTCGGTGCAGAAGGCATCGGTGCCGACGTCAACATGATCATGGGCAACGGCTACACCAAGGGCCACGCCGAATTCACCCTGCAGGAACTCCGCGAAAGCCCCGAGCTCCGCAAGATCTTCGAAGAACTCTACGCATAAGGCTTATGAACGTTTCCAGAAGAAAAGAACTCTTTCCGGAAGTGACCGACGCCCAGTGGAACGACTGGAAATGGCAGGTCAAGAACCGGATCGAGACCCTCGATGAACTGAAGAAATACGTGAAGCTGACGCCGGAAGAGGAGGAGGGCGTGAAAAAATGCCTCTCCACGCTCCGCATGGCCATCACGCCGTATTATATCTCGCTCATCAACCCGGACGATCCGCACGACCCCGTGCGCAAGCAGTGCATCCCCACGGCCGCCGAGACGCACCAGGCTGCAGCCGACCTGCTCGACCCGCTGCATGAGGACGAGGACAGCCCGACGCCGGGCCTGACCCACCGTTATCCCGACCGCGTGCTGCTGCTGATCACCGACATGTGCTCGATGTATTGCCGCCACTGCACCCGCCGCCGCTTCGCCGGCCAGAAAGACGACGAAAGCCCGCGCGAGCGCATCGACAAGGCCATCGAATACATCCGCAACACCCCCGAGGTGCGCGACGTGCTCCTGTCGGGCGGCGACGCCCTCATGGTGAGCGACGCCTGGCTGGAAGACATCATCCGCCGCCTGCGCGAGATTCCCCACGTGGAAATTGTCCGCATCGGCACCCGTACTCCGGTTGTCTGCCCGCAG
>JAEETO010000026.1 GCA_016290385.1 Bacteroidales bacterium
GAAGAAGGCGGTCTTGACTTTCTGGTCAGCTACTTCTTCGATGGCGTAGCATTTCAGACCGAGTACGTTTTCATAATAAGGAATGGCCTCTTCCAGCGATTTGACCGCGATTCCGAGGTGTTCAATGTGTGTGAGATTCATAATATAGGGTATTTAAAAACTATTCTTCTGCCAGGTTGTGGAATACGTTCTGCACGTCGTCGTCTTCTTCGAGTTTCTCGAGGAGCTTGTCGAGTTCGACGCGCTCTTCTGCGGTAAGGTGTTTCATCTCGCCGTTGGGGAAGCGGTCGAAGCCTGCCGATACGAGTTCGTAGCCCTTGTCCTCGATGAATTTCTGGATGGCGTTGAAGGCGGTGTACTCGCCGTAGATGTTGATCACTTCTTCGGTGTCGCCGTCCTTGTTCTCGAATTCGTCGACGAAGACTTCGTCGGCGCCGTAGTCGATGAGCTCGAGTTCAAGTTCCTCGACGTCGATGTCGGGGCTGTTCTTGATCTTGAACACGCATTTGTGGTCGAACATGAAGGCCACGCTGCCCGAGGTGCCGAGGTTGCCGCCGAACTTGTTGAAGTAGCTGCGGACGTTGGCCACGGTGCGGTTGGTGTTGTCAGTGGCTGTTTCCACAAGGATGGCCACGCCGTGGGGGCCGTAGCCCTCATACACGACTTCCTTGTAATCGGCCTGGTCCTTGTCGGTGGCCTTCTTGATGGCGCGTTCGATGTTTTCCTTCGGCATGTTCTCGCTGCGTGCGGTCTGCAGCAGGGCGCGGAGGCGCGGGTTGCCGGTTACGTCGGGTCCGCCGTTCTTGACGGCGATGGTGATCTCTTTGCCGATCTTGGTGAACGTCTTGGCCATGTGGCCCCAACGTTTGAATTTTCTTTCCTTGCGGAATTCAAAGGCTCTTCCCATGGTCCGGATTATTTCTGGTTTTCAATGCGGGAGATATATTTCTGGATGTCGTATCCTTCGACGGTCTGGGGATACTTGGTCTCGATTTCCTTGTAGAGCTTCAGGGCGCCATCCTTGTCGCCTAGTTCCTCGGAGACGAGGCCGGCCTTGAACAGATATTCAGCTGCATAGGAGTTGTCTTCGAGAGCGGCGGCTTTCTTGTACCAGTTCAGGGCATTGGTGTAGTCCTGCATGTTGGAATAGGCATCGCCCATCGCGCACCAGGCGCGGCCCTGCATGATCTTGTCCTTGGTCTTGTAGCCTTTCAGATAGGAGATGGCTTCTTCGTAGTTGCCGAGCTGCAGGTTGCAAAGACCTGCGTAGAGTTTGGCGCTCTTGCCGGCGCGGCTGCCGTAGCTGTCGATGATGTCCTTGAAGCCGAGGACGTTGCCGTCACCGTTGAGGGCGGTCTCGAAATCTTTGTTGCGGAAGTTCTGCTCTGCCTGATACATCTGTTCCTGCGCTTCCTGGCGGGCCGGGGTCACGACCCAGCGGTTGTAGGCGAAAATGCCGAAAATAATCACCACCAGGGCGATAAGCGCCCACTCAATCCATTTCTGGTTTTTCTTGAAAAAATCTTCAACACCGGAGACGGTCGTCGCGACCTGCTCCTGCTGAACTTCAGGTTGTTTGTTCTGTGCCATTTTACTTTTTATTGTTTTTGTATTTTGTTTCGTTTAAAACCCTCTCAAAAAGCTTTCTGAGAGCATTTTTGCGGTATTATACGCAATCCGCAAATTTACAACAAAAATGGGAATCACCAATAATATTTCGTACATTTGTAGCAGAAGATTTACACATGTTTTTAAACAGAATCATCCTGCACGATTTCAAGAATATCAGCGAGGCAGACATCGCTTTCTCGTCGAAAGTCAACTATATCTACGGCAGCAACGGCGCCGGGAAGACCAATCTGCTCGATGCGGTGTATTACCTGTCGATGACCAAGAGTTATTTCTCATCTTCCGACCAGTACGTCTATGCCTACGGGGCGGAGGAAGCCACGCTTTGCGGCTTCTACCAGATGGAGGGCGGTACGGAAGAGAAAATAGCGGCTTCCGTACACAGAGGCGGAGAAAAAGTTTTCCGTCGCGGCGCGAAGAATTATACGCGTTTCTCCGATCACATCGGGCTGCTGCCCATCGTGATGGTGTCGCCTTTCGACAGCGCGCTGATCAACGATTCGGGGGAGGAGCGGCGTAAATATCTTAATTTCATCCTTTCGCAGATCGACCGTCCTTACCTGCAGCACATCCAGGCCTACAACCAGCTGCTGATGCAGCGCAACAAGCTGCTCAAGGCCGAGCTGGCTGCGCCGGCGCTCCTCGACACGATTTCCGAGCGCATGGCACCCCATGCCGAGTATGTGCATGCTGCCCGCCGGAATCTCTGCGACCGGCTGCGTCCGCTCATCCAGGGCTTCTACGCCCAGCTGTCTGAGGGACGCGAGGCGGTGGATGTAGCGTATCGCTCTGATCTCGACGGAGAATCGCTGGAAGAGGTTTTTGCCCGGGAGGCGGAGAAGGAGCGCGTGCTGCGCTACACCACGGCGGGCATCCAACGCGACGACCTGCTGTTCCGGATCGACGGGCATCCCTTGCGACGCTGCGGCTCGCAGGGGCAGCAGAAGAGTTTCCTGCTGGCCATGAAGATGGCGCAGTTCCGTTTCGTTCAGGAGAGTTGCGGGCAGACACCCATCCTCCTGCTCGACGACGTGTTCGACAAGCTCGACATGCAGCGGGTGGAAAATCTGCTGAAACTGGTCTCGGCTCTGGATTTCGGCCAGATCTTCCTGACGGACAGCAACAAGGTCCGGCTCGAGAGCGTCTCGCGCGGCATCGATGCCGATGTCCGGAGCTATCATGTGGAAGCAGGGAGGATCACTGCCGAATGAAACGCGAGAAGACCAAGAGCATCGGGGAGGCGATCGCCGCATACGTGCAGGAATCCAATCTGGGCGAAGGGCTGCTGCAGGCCCGTATCTTCGGGATGTGGGATGCGCTGACCATCGGCCAGCTGCGGCTGGGAGACTACACTTCCCGCCGCTCCTTTCGCGAGGGTGTGCTTTCCTGTAAAATGAAGTCTTCCGTCGTCCGCGCGCACCTGCAGTTCCAGCTGGAAGAGATCCGCGTCCAGCTGAACAAGCAGTTGGGGAAAGAGTATATCCAGCAAATAAAATTGACTTAGGAGATGCGACGCCCTGTCCTTGTAGCAGATCGTGACATCCCCTTCCTGGAAGGGGTGCCGGACTCGTGGTTTGAAGTCAGGGCTTTGCCCGGCAAGGCCATCGGCCCCGCAGACGTGCGCGATGCCGTCGCTTTGCTGGTTCGCACGCGTACACGCTGCAATGCCGAACTGCTCGACGGCTCTGCCGTCCGTTTCGTGGCCACGGCGACCATCGGCACCGACCATATCGACAGGAATTACTGTGACTCCCACGGAATCACAGTCGCCAGCGCCCCCGGCTGCAACGCTGCCGCCGTTGCCCAATTCGTGCGGGTCGCCCTGCATACGCTCGGCCTCGACCGTCCCGGCGCTACGCTCGGCGTGATCGGGGTAGGGCACGTGGGTAAGCTGGTAGCGGAAGCAGGCCGTCAGGCCGGGATGCACGTTTTACTGAACGACCCGCCGCGCGAAGCCGTTGAAGGCCCCGCCGGCTTCACGCCGCTGCCGGAACTCCTGGCTACCTCCGATGTCGTAACGCTGCACATCCCCCTCTGGCCCGGGAACCGGGACTTCGCCAATGCCGCGTTCTTCGCCGCCATGAAGCCCGGTGCCAGCTTCATCAACGCCTCCCGTGGTGAAGTCGTCGACGAAGCCGCCTTGCTGGCCGCCCGCCCGAATCTGGACAAACTGGTCCTCGATGTCTGGAAAAACGAGCCGGATATCAACCTCGACTTGCTCGTCGCCGCCGATATCGCCACGCCCCACATCGCCGGCTACTCCATCCAGGGCAAAATGAATGGCACTACCGCCGTCGTCCGCGCCCTCGGCGAAACTTTCAACATCGACGAACTGAAAACCTTCTCCGTCACCGGCATCCCCCTTCCGCGAACCCCCTACGACATCTGGCGTGATGATGCAGCACTGCGCAGCCATCCGGAGAACTTCGAGCAACTGCGCAGCCACTATCCCTACCGCAACGATCAATTATAGCTTGCGCTTTTATGCGCGGGTGGGATGTTGCTTCGAGGACCCTAACCACCCTCGGTTGATAGAGGGAGGGGCCCGAAATCGGCTTGCCGATTTTGGGAAGGAGACTCGCTTGCGAGTCGGTCCGAGAAGCAACTCCCAGAGCGCCTAGTGCAAGCCGCTGATGTTGAGGGCCGAAAATGAAAACCGTCCTCATAAATGATGGGAATTGAGGACGGTTGACATTTTTTTGCGGCGCCATCCTCAGCAGGGGTTTCAAGTGAGGATGAGATGCCGGGTCAAGCCCGGCATGACGGGGATTAGCGGCGTTTCTTTTTCTTCATGAGGCGGGCGGCCATCGGGTTGGTGGTCGTCATTTTCTTCATGACGGAGCGGGTGCTTTCGAACTGCTTGAGGAGGCGGTTGACGTCGGCGATGGTCGTGCCGCTGCCGGCGGCCACGCGCTTGCGGCGGCTGCCGTTGAGGTAGGTCGGATTCTCCCTTTCGAAAGGCGTCATCGAGAGGATGATAGCTTCCGTCTGCTTGAAGGAATCGTTGTCGATGTCCACGTCGCGCAGCGCCTTGCCGACACCCGGAATCATCGAAGCCAGGTCCTTGATGTTGCCCATCTTCTTGATCTGCTGGATCTGGTCGTAGAAATCCTGCAGCGTGAACTGGTCGCGGGCAATCTTCTTGTGCAGCTTGCGGGCCTCTTCCTCGTCGAACTGCTCCTGCGCCTTCTCGACGAGCGTGACCACGTCGCCCATGCCCAGGATGCGGTCGGCGATGCGCTTCGGATAGAACACGTCGAGCGCCTCCATCTTCTCGCCCGAGGAGACGAACTTGATGGGCTTGCCCACGACGGCCTTGATCGAGAGCGCCGCACCACCGCGGGTGTCACCGTCCATCTTGGTGAGCACCACGCCGTCGAAGTCGAGGTATTCGTTGAAAGTCTTCGCCGTCTCGACGGCATCCTGACCGGTCATGGCGTCCACCACGAAGAGCGTCTCCGTGGGGTTGACTGCCTTGTGAAGGGCGGAGATCTCGTCCATGAGCTCCTGGTCCACGGCCAGACGGCCGGCGGTATCGATGATGACCACGGAGTAGCCTTCTGCCTTCGCCTTCTTGATGGCATTCTGCGCAATCTGGATCGGGTCCTTTACGCCGTCCTCGGAGTAGCACTCCACCTGGATCTGCGCGCAGAGCGTCTTCAACTGCTCGATGGCGGCCGGACGGAAGGTGTCGCAGGCAGCCACCAGCACCTTCATGCCGCGCTTGCTCTTCAGGTTGAGGGCCAGCTTGCCGCAGAAGGTGGTCTTACCGGAACCGTTCAGACCGGCGACCAGCACGACGGCCGGATTGCCCTTGACGTTGATGTCGGAGGCCTCGCTGCCCATCAGTTCGACCAGCTCGTCGTGGACGATCTTGACCATCATCTGCTCCGGGCGGACAGCCTTGAGCACGTCCTGGCCGATGGCCTTCTGTTTGACTTCGTCGCAGAAATTCTTGGCAATCTTATAGCTGACATCGGCGTCGAGGAGTGCCTTGCGCACATCCTTCATGGTCTCGGAGATGTTGACCTCCGTGATACGGCCTTGTCCTTTGATGAGGCGGAACGATTTTTCCAGCCTGTCGGTCAGATTTTCAAACATATCTTTCTATAGCTCTTACTTCAAATCGTCGGAATACACGGCTTTCGCCAGGTCCCGCTGGTTGTATTTCATGGCCATCACCTGTCCGTAGGCGCCGGCGGAGTGGATGGCGAACAGGTCGCCGCGCTTGCAGGCGCTGATCATGCGCCGGGTGCCCCAGCAGTCGCTCGATTCGCACACCGGGCCCACCACGTCGTAGCGCAGCTTCCGCCCTGTGGACGTGAGATTTTCAATGTCGTGGTAAGCCTGATAGAGCGCAGGGCGGATCAGGTCGTTCATGCCTGCGTCGAGGATGGCGAATTTCTTCTCCCGGCCCACTTTCACGTAGAGCACGCGGCTGATGAGGTGGCCGCACTGGCCCACGAGGGCGCGGCCCGGCTCGAAGTGGACGTTCTGTCCGGGACGGACCACGAGGTTCTGGTGGATGAGCTTGAAATAATCCTCGAAGTGTGCGACAGGGTCGCCGATGGGGTCCTGGTAGTTGATGCCCAGGCCGCCGCCGAGGTTGAGGTTGCGGATGGGAATCTCGTGCTCGATGAACCAGCGCTGCAGTTCTTCGATGCGGCGGCACAGGAGTGCGAACACGGGCAGTTCGGTGATCTGTGAGCCGACATGGAAATGCAGGCCGAGGAACTCGATATTCTTGCAGCAGCTCAGCAGGCCGGCGACTTCCTGGAAGGCCCAGGGGCTGATGCCGAACTTGTTCTCTTTCAGGCCGGTGCTGATGTATTTATGGGTATGGGCGTCGATATCGGGGTTCACGCGGATCGAGATGCGGGCGCGTTTGCCCATGCCGGCAGCCAGGTCGTTGATGATCTTGATTTCGGGCACGCTTTCGCAGTTGAAGCTGAAGATGCCGGCACGCAGGGCGGCCTTGATTTCCTTGTCGGACTTGCCGACGCCGGCGTACACGATCTTCTGCGGGTCGAAGCCGGAGCGCACGGCTAGTTTCACTTCGTTGCCGCTCACGCAGTCGGCGCCGAGGCCGTAGCTGCGGATGGTGTCGATGATGCGGTCGTTGGCGTTGGCTTTCAGCGCATAGTGTGCGTTGTAACCATACTTGTCGATCTGCGCCTTATAGCATTCGAGCGTCTGGCGCAGGAGATCCATGTCGTAGAAATAGAAGGGAGTCTCGATCGATCCGAAGGCTTCAACCTGCTGTTTTGTAATCATGCCGTTCAATTTGTTTTAAATATCCGGCAAAGATACAAAAACTATTTTGTCAAACGATGATAATGGCAAACCAAAAGTTTGCCTTCTTCGTCGTGGAGATGCATGCCGTTGCCGCGGCAGTAGCGGAACATCTTGCAGTCGGCGCAGATGCCCTGGCGGGCCCAGCTGCGGTCGCGGTACATCTCGAAACGATCGTTCCAGACCGTCCAGAAGTCGTCCTTATAGATGTTGCCCTGATAGAATTTCGAGCGGATGCTCGGGCAGGCAGAGATGGAGCCGTCGGCCAGGACCGATGCTACCGAGACGCCGGCCTCGCAGTGATAGAACGAATCGCGCACTTCGTTTTCAAAGCCACCCAGGAAACCCTCGCAGGCGAAGTTCAGCGCGATGCGGCCTTCTTTTCTCGTGGCCACGATGAAATCAAGGACCTGCGTGAACTGTTCGTTGCTCAGCTGGAGCTCCGGATACTGCCGGGCGCGGCCCACCGGGAAAATGGTGAAGATGCGCCACGAACGGACCCCGAGGGAGATGAGATATTCCTTGAATTCAGCGAGACGGGGGAGACTGCGCTGGTTGACACAGGTCACCACGTCGAAGACGAAGTCGGGTTCCTGTGCCATCATCCGGATGGCGTTCGAGGCGTTCTCAAAGGCCTGCGGATGACCGCGAAGCCAGGTGTGCTCCTCCTTGAAACCGTCGAGACTGACGGTAGCGGTGTGGATGCCGCTGGCCAGCAGGCCGTCAAAGCGACGGCGGTCGAGCAGCACCCCGTTGGTCACCATGCCCCAGGGATACTCACGGTCGTAAAGCGCACGGCCCACCTTTTCGAGGTCGCGGCGCATCAGCGGCTCGCCGCCCGTAAGGATGATGAAGGTGGTGTGCGGATCGACGTGCGGAGAGAGAGAGTCGATCACGCGCAGGAAATCGGCGGCAGGCATGTCCTTGATCTCGGAACTGATGCGGCAGTCGCTCCCACAATGCAGGCACGCCGCGTTGCAACGCAGCGTGCATTCCCAGAAGAGCTGCCGGAGCCGGTGCTCTTCGATGCGTTTGTCCTGCAGTTTGGCAAAGAGTTCGAGTTTCAGCCGCTTGCCCGGCCCGACGTGCCGGCCTGTCATTTCTTTTTCAGCTTGACAGTCGGGACGTCGACCTTGGCGCTACCGACGTTCCAGAAATTCGTGTTATTGGGGTCTTGCTCAATCTTGACAGGCACGCGAATGCTGTCGGTGGCGAATTCACCGCCGTTGGCGGCGCCGTCGATATCCGTAAATTGGATTTGTAACGTATCGGTGGGCATGGCCCCGGGATCAACGGCCCATTTGCCATCTGCATCGGACGCAATCGGCGTAATGATATCGGAATACCAGTAGTGGTCATTTCCATAATGACGGGACTGGATGGTTACCTGGATGCCTTCCAGGGCTTTCCCGTTTTCATCGGTAACCTTTCCCTTGACGGAATAAGCGACTGTGGGAACGCCATACATGACTTCCATGCCTCCGTTGATATCTTCTTCCATCTGGCATCCGCCGATACCCAGCAGGGCCAGCAGCATCGCAAAGAAACCGTATTTGCGGGGTTTGTTGATACGCATAGTTCTTTCCTTTTTACACTATGTAGATGCAGAGAATGGCAAAATGTTGCGTGGGTCAGTGCAGATTTCTGTAATTAAACGCACTTTCGACCGTTGTGCCGTCCATGACGAGGATGACGGGGAAGCTGCCGTTGGTGATGCGGAGGAAATCGTTCGGCTCGATGAAATGCACTTCGTCGGGCGTCAGGCCGGTCTCTGAGAAGAAGGCTTCAGTATCGGTGTTCTGGCCGCGGCCGAAAATCACGATCACCGGGGCCTGCGAAAATTCATCCCGCTGGCGCAGGGTCGCCAGCTTCTGTGCCGACATTTTGCAGAAGGGACATTTGAGACTGTAGAAGCAGACCACGTGCTGTCCCCGGGCAACGGAAGCGGGCAGAATATCTGAATCCAGGGCTTCCTGGAGCGCCTGCTCATTGACCAGTGCGTGCCGGGCATATGAATCGTAGCGCCAGTTGTCGGGCGGGGAGACGATCAGTACCGTGGCCAGCGGCACGATGCAGGCCAGGGCCAGCCACAGGCCTTTGTGCCTGACGGGGAAGGGCTCCGTGCGGGCGCTCACCAGCAGCAAGGCCAGCATTCCCGCATTCTTGAGCAGGGATTGCGCCGGATTCAGGTCGACCCACTCGCCGAAACAGTGGCAGTTGTCGTTCCGCCCAGCGACCATCAGCCCCAGCAGGAAGAGCGAGAAGCCGACAAGCATCGCCAGGCTGCCCCACCATGCCAGCCGGGGACAGAAGTTCCCGATCAGAAGCAGGCCCAGGGTGTATTCCGCCGCAATGACCAGGCGGGCCAGCAGGTAGCTGGTACCGAGGCTGAACCAGCCGAAGCTGAACAGGTACATCTCGAACGCATCGATCCCGATCAGCTTGGAAGTGGCCGATATTAAAAAAAGTATTCCGAGCAAAGCCCGGAATACATACTTGATGATTTGCGATGTTTTCAAATTAGAAAAGCTGCGGCGTGCATTTGGTTTCTACCGAGACATTGATGGCGGGGATGGAAACCTTCCGGTTGAAATCGGAGCATTTGTCACCGTCTTCCATCTCGAGGGATTCCTCAAATACGACTTCGCCATTGTAGCTGGCGGAGCAGTTGCAGTTCTTCGAGCAGCTGGCGAGGGTAAAAATGCCGGCGGCGATCATCAGCGTGAATAAAACCTTTTTCATAACTGTTGTGTTTAAAAAAGTGGGCGGAGAGATCGGGATTCGAACCCGAGATACCCTTTTGGGGTATACACGCTTTCCAGGCGTGCCTCTTAAGCCACTCGAGCATCTCTCCATGGTCCCTTGCGGGACCGCAAAGTTAACTATTTTTTTTATTTCGACAAGAAATCGTTGATGTTCTTTTCGATACGGCCTTCGATGTCTTCGTCTTCGTGCCTGACGAACTTCTTGCCGGTGATGTGCTCGTAGAGCTCGATGTAGCGGTCGGTGATACCGGCCACGACTTCGTCGGTCATCGGCGGGACCACCTGGCCTTCCTTGCCCTGGAAGTTGTTGGCCATCAGCCACTCGCGCACGAACTCCTTCGAAAGTTGCTTCTGGCGTTCGTCGCGGGCGAGACGCTCTTCGTAGCCTTCCTTATAAATATAACGCGAAGAGTCGGGCGTGTGGATTTCGTCCATCAGGTAGATCTTGCCATCGCGCTTGCCGAATTCGTATTTGGTGTCCATCAGGATCAGGCCGCGTTCAGCTGCCAGTTCCTGTCCGCGCTGGAAGAGTGCCAGCGTGTATTTCTCCAGCTGCGCGTAGTCTTCCGCGGAAACCAGCCCCTGCGCGATGATCTCGTCGCGGCTGATGTCCTCGTCGTGTCCTTCGGCCGCCTTGGTGGTCGGGGTGATGATCGGATGGGGAAGCTTCTCGTTTTCCCGCATGCCTTCGGGCAGCACTTCACCGCAGAGCGTGCGCCGTCCGGCCTTGTATTCGCGCCAGGCGTGCCCGGCCAGGTAGCCACGGACCACCATTTCCACCTTGAAAGGCTCGCAGAGAATGCCGACGGTGGCCATGGGGTCGACCTCGGCGATCTTCCAGTTCGGGACGATGTCGGCGGTCTTGTCGAGAAAACTGGATGCAATCTGGTTGAGAACCTGTCCTTTGCAGGGAATGCCCTTGGGCAGGACGACGTCGAAGGCGGAGATGCGGTCACTGGCGACCAGCACGATGTATTTTCCGCCGATGAAGTAGACGTCCCGGACTTTGCCGACATATTTGCCGGTCTGTCCCGGGAAATGGAAATCAGTGTGGGTAATGGCTTTCATCACTTGTGCAGATATTCTTTCTCGTAAAAATCAATATAGGCCTGGTTCAGCAGCTTGCAGCCGCCCGGGGTGGGGTAGTTGCCGCTGAAATACCAGTCTCCCGGATGGTTCGGGCAGGCATTGTGGAGCCCTTCGAGCGACTGGTAGACGATTTCCACTTCGGCGCCGATGTCGTCGGGTCGCAGGAGCTCGACGATCTTCCGGCTGATCTGGTCGTCTGTAAAGGCGTCGTAGATGCGCTTGACGTAGTTGAGGCAGCCTGCCGCCGGCAGGTTCTCCTGTTTTTTGCACTGCTGGTAGACCACGTCGATCAGGCTGCTTTTCCCATGCTCCTCCAGCAGGGCGATCGCCGCGTGGAAGGCGATGAATTCATGCATGTGCGACATGTCGATGCCGTAGCAGTCCGGATAGCGGACCTGGGGGCTGGAGCTCACGATCACGATCTTTTTCGGATGGAGCCGGTCGAGGATGCGGATGATGCTTTCCCGCAGTGTAGTGCCGCGCACGATGCTGTCGTCGATGACGACCAGATTGTCAACGTACGGCGTGAGGGTTCCGTAGGTTATGTCATAGACGTGTCCGGCCAGGTCGTTGCGGGCGCTGCCTTCGGTGATGAAGGTGCGGAGCTTGATGTCTTTCGACACGACCTTGTCGGCCCGCACGCCCGGATAGAGGCTGCGGATGCCTTCGACCATGCCGTAGTACGCTACTTCCGCGGTGTTGGGAATGTAGGAGAATACGGTGTGCTCGATGTCGTGGTCGATGGCTTTGAGGATATTGTCGCGAAGCTGGAATCCGAGCTGCTTGCGCTCCCGGTGGATGTCGCGGTCGTTGCCGCGGCTGAAATAGATGCGCTCGAAACTGCAGGCGGCCATGCGGCGGGCCGGAAGGATCTGTTTGAGCGACAGCTCGCGGCGGCCGTTGATGATCAGGGCCTGGCCCGGCATCACTTCGTGGATCTGCTCGTATTCCGCCGCGAAGGTGGTCTGGAGCACCGGACGCTCGCTGGCGATGGCCACCAGCTCGTTGTCGGCATACCAGAAAGCGGGGCGGATGCCGTTGGGGTCGCGCATGGCGAAAAGCTCGCCGCTGCCGGTCAGGCCGCAGACCACGTAACCGCCGTCGAAATGGGGCATGGTGGTTTGCAGGACATTGGCGATCTCCACGTGCTGGTCGATATATTCGGTGATGTTCCTGCCTTCCAGTTTCTGCTTCTTGGCGTCCACGTAATTGCGCTCCACTTCGCGGTCGAGCCGGTGTCCCATGAGTTCCAGCAGGATATAGGCGTCGGCGCTGTTGCGCGGGTACTGCCCCTGGTCGGCGAGCATCCGGAACACTTCGTCCATGTTGGTCATGTTGAAGTTTCCGCAGATGCACAGGTTCTTGGCTTTCCAGTTGTTGCGGCGCAGGAAGGGATGGACGTACTTGATGCCGCTGCGGCCGGTGGTCGAGTAGCGGAGGTGTCCCATGTAGAGCTCCCCGATGAATGGCGGCTGCTCATCGGCCTGGGTGTCTTCGATCTGCCGGTGTACGGAGGAGAAGACATTGGTGATGGCATCCTTGCCGAGGGCTTTTTCGCGGAACATGTATTCCTGGCCGGGCTCGGTCACAATCTTGACGCTGGCGATGCCGGCGCCTTCCTGCCCGCGGTTGTGCTGCTTCTCCATCATGAGATAGAGCTTGTTCAGCGCATAGAGTTCCGTACCGTATTTTTCCTTGTAATACTGAAGCGGCTTGAGCAGCCGGATCATGGCGATGCCGCATTCGTGCTTGATCTGTTCCATCGGATGAGATTGCAAGGCGCAAAGATAATCAAAAGATGGAAAACCTGCGCAAGTTTATATTATCTTTGCGCCCCGAAAAATGACGAACGCAATGCAAGCAATCTGGACCATCCTGATGCTGGTCTGCTCCAACATCTTCATGACTTTCGCCTGGTACGGGCACCTCAAACTGCAGGAAATGAAAATCTCGACCGGCTGGCCGCTGATCGGAGTGATCCTGTTCTCCTGGGGCATCGCCTTCTTTGAATACTGCCTCACCGTGCCGGCCAACCGCATTGGTTTCAACGGCAACGGCGGACCTTTCAACCTGATGCAGCTGAAAGTCATTCAGGAAGTGATCTCCCTGACGGTCTTCTCGATCATCGTGATGTTCGTCTTCAAGGGCCAGCCGCTGCAGTGGAACCACCTGGCCGCCTTTGCCTGCCTGGTACTCGCCGTCTTTTTTGTCTTTCTCAAATAAGCGCTGCGACGGTCTCGTAGATCTGCTCCCCGCGGAGGCCGCGGTAGAGGATGGTGCCGTCCGGGGCAAAGAGGATGAGGTGGGGGATGGCGTTCACGCCGTAGAGCTCCAGCGGAATCCGCTGCGCGTCGAGAATCTGGCTCCAGGGCATGTCAAGCTGCGACAGAGCCCGTTCCGTATCTTCCCGCTTGTCGCTGACCGCGATGCTCACCACATCGAACTTGTCTCCGTGGAAGGCTTCCCAGGTCTTCTTGATATGGGGCATTTCGGCCTTGCAGGGGCCGCACCAGGAGGCCCAGTGGTCGAGCAGGATGTACTTGCCGCGGCCCACATAATCCGACAATCTCACATCGGAACCGTCCGGGTTGCCTCCCGTGATGGTGTAGTCCGTAAAAGGCTGGCCCGGAGCCGTGCGGTTCTGGATCCGGATGGCCTCATAGGCTGACTGGACCAGATAGAAGTCGCGGGCTTCGTTGGACACCTGCGCATGGAGGGCCAGGAAACGGGAGGTGTCCACGTGTGCGAGATCTTCCAGCGCCAGCGCTCCCACCAGATTATCGCGGTTGGCCAGCACGACCGAATCGGCCAGTGCCGCCTTTTCTTCCCGCTGGTCGCGGCGGTAGCCATAGAATTGGCGATGGAACGCCATGTAGCTGTCTTCCATCGGCGTGCCCGCCGCTGTCCGCTCATCGATATCCACCGTCACGGTGCCCGGCTCCAGGATCACGTGGACGCGCTGCTTGTCACGTCCGACGTAAGCATAGAAAGGTTTGTTCACCGTGCCCTCAAACGAGAAGCGGCCGTCCTGGACCGTCGTCACGGCCAGAGTGTCCTTGGCACCAGCGTCGATCAGCCAGACCTGCGTGCCGTCGTCTGTCGTAAAGATGCCGTCAATCCGATAATGCCGGTCCGTGCATGCAGTCATCAGCACCGGCAGCAAAAAGAATATAAAGAAACGTTTCATAGGATCAATCAAAAGCAGGCGCGCAGGATCTCGACGATGTTGCGGGAGCGCCCCATGGTATAGAAGTGGACGGCGGGGGCGCCGTGGGCGAGGAGGTCGCGGCACTGGGCGATACACCAATCGGTACCGATGCGGTAGACGGCTTCCTTGTCGTCGCCGGCCTGGCGGACGGCTTCCGTCAGCGCGACCGGGATGTCGATGGAGAAACTTTCCGGCAGGAGCGCGACCTGTCGGGCGGTGGACAGCGGCTTGAGGCCCGGGATGATGGGCGCGGTGATGCCGGCGGCCCGGCAGCGTTCCACGAAACGGTAGAACACCGTGTTGTCGAAGAACATCTGCGTAATGACAACATCGGCGCCCGCGTCGACCTTGCGTTTCAGGTTTTCGATATCTGTTTCGATGTTGGCTGCCTCGAAATGTTTTTCGGGATAAGCCCCTACGCCGATGCAGAAGCTGCCGCCGTTTTCGCGCTCGAAACTGCGGATGGCCGACACCAGTTCGTTGGCATGGGCGTAGCCGTCCGGGTCGGGCGTGAAGCGTTTTTCGCCGGTCAGGGAATCGCCGCGGAGGGCCATGACGTTTTCAATCCCCATGAACTTGAAATCCTGCAACAGGGCTTCCGTCTCGTAGGCGGGTGTTCCGCCACAGATCAGGTGCGGCACCACCTCCACGTCATAGCGGCTCTGGATGGCCGCGCAAACGGCTACGGCGCTGACACGGTTGCGGACGATGCGGCGCTGGTAGCTGCCGTCCGGCTGGGGATCGAAGCGGACTTCGTCGCGGTGCGTGGTCACGTTGATGTAGCGCGGTGCGAACTCCATCAGCGGAGCGATGCTTTCGAGCAGTTCTTCCTTGCCGATGCCGCTCTGCGGCGGTACGATTTCAAGGGAAGGGAACGGCTTGGCGCCGCTGCGGAGCATGTCGGAGATTTTCATAGCAGATGGGAAAGGAAGAGCCGTGCTTCCTCGGGACTGAACCCGCGGGCGGCGGCGTAATGGTCGTATTGGGTCTGGCTGATGTGCCGGATGTCGGGATAGCCGGCTTCCGGATGCGCGATGATCAGGCCGCAGATGGAGGCGGCGGGACGCATGGCGCAGGTATCGGTGAGGGTGATGCCGAGCGCTTCGGCATCGGGCAGCAGGCGCAGGATGTCGCGCTTCAGGCTGTGGTCGGGGCAGCTGGCATAACCGGCGGCGGGTTTGACCACTTTGACGCCGGGACGTCGGATCCGGGCGGTGAGCTGCGTGTCCAGCCATTTGGACGTGGCTTCGGCCAGCGTCACTTTCACGGCGCGGCGCAGCATCTGCTCGTATTCGTTGTGGCAGGCTTCACAGTTGCAGCCTTCGGGATGCCGGTCGGCGTCGTGCACGCTGAGGGCGAAGAGGCCCAGCGGGCCGTGTCCTTCAGCCGGAACGAAATCGGCCAGTGAGCGGCCGGCGCCTTCTTCCTGCCGGAGCATGGGGAGGGCGTGGCCGGCGTCCAGCCGGATGGCATTGCCTTCCCGAGTGGCTTCGAAGAAGCGCAGGGAGAGGCGGATATGGAATTCGGGGTGTTGCTGTGCGCGGTCGAGCAGCGCATGGGCTTCGGCTACCAGTTCGGGCGCTTCGTCGCCCTTGAGGCCCCAGGTCATGCGGAACACGCGGTTGTCGAAGTGCTGAAGCACGGCGGACAACGGAACTTCGCAGGGATGCAGTTCGCTGAAATCATACTCTCCGGGCTGGAGATAGCTTTCAGGCGGGAAGCCGGGCTGTGGAATGCTTGCCGGCGCATCGGTCTGCCGCTGCCGCAGGTAGAGCGTACGCAGGTGCGCCTGCGCAGCATGCTGCTGCTGCTCAAAGGCGGCGCGGTCGGCCAGGCAGCGCTTGGCCAGGACGGCATTCGCCGAAGCGTCGGGTGAATAGAAGACGTGATCGTATAGCGGTGCGAGCTTGACGGCCGTATGCAGCGCGGAGGTGGTGGCGCCGCCGATGAAAAGCGGCGTGTCGAGGCCTCGGGCGTGCATTTCGCGGCAGAGTTCCTCCATCTGGAAGAGCGACGGCGTGATCAGGCCGCTGACGCCGATCATGGCGGCGTGGTGTTCTTCTGCGGCGGCGAGGATGGTCTCTTTTTCGACCATCACGCCCAGGTCGACGACTTCGAAACCGTTGCAGCGCAGCACAATGCCCGTGATGTTCTTGCCGATGTCGTGGACGTCGCCCTTGACCGTGGCGTGGATGACCACCGGCCGGGTGGACGCAGTTTCCGCATCCGCTTCCATATAGGGTTCCAGGATAGCCACGGCATCTTTCATGACCTTCGCCGACTTGACGACCTGCGGCAGGAACATCTTGCCGGCGCCGAACTGCTGGCCGACCTGTTCCATGCCGGCCATCAGGGGGCCCTCGATCACTTGGACGGCGGAACCGAGCGTTTCCAGGCAGCGCAGCACGTCGCCCTGCAGGTCGGCAGCTTTGCCGGCCACCAGGTCGGCGCTCAGCTGCTCTTCGGGCGAGAGGGAGGCCGCGGCTTCCTGCACGGCAACGCCCTGTTCTTTCAATGCCAGATAGCTGGCTGCCAGCGCGGTCAGGCGTTCCGTGGCTTCCGCGTCGCGGGCCAGGACCACGTCTTCTGCCGCCTGCCGCAGCACCGGCTCGATGCTGTCGTAGGGCTTGAGCTGCGCCGGATTGACGATGGCCATGTCGAGGCCTGCGCGGATGGCGTGGTAAAGAAAGACGGTATGCATGGCGGCGCGGACGGGCTCGTTGCCGCGGAAGGCGAACGAGAGGTTCGAGATGCCGCCGGAGGTGTAGGATTCGGGCAGGTTCTGCTTGATCCAGCGCACGGCTTCGATGAAATCGATGCCGTAGCGGTCGTGCTCGGCGATGCCGGTACCCACGGAGAGGACGTTGACGTCGAAGATGATTTCCTGCGGCGGGATGCCTGCAGCGGTCAGCAGCTTGTAGGCGCGTTCGCAGACGGCGATTTTGCGGTCGTAGGTCGTGGCCTGTCCTTCTTCGTCGAAGGCCATGACAACCATTGCCGCGCCGAGGGCGCGGATTTCCTTCGCCTTGGCGAGAAAGGTCTCTTCCCCTTCCTTGAGGCTGATGGAATTGACGATGCATTTGCCCTGGGCGTTCCGCAGTCCGGCCAGGATGCAGTTCCAGTCGGAAGAGTCGATCATCAGGGCGGCGCGGGCCACGGCCGGGTCGTTCTGGATCTGGCGGACGAAGCGTTCCATGGCGGCGGGACCGTCAAGCATGGCGTCGTCCATGTTGATGTCGATGATGGAGGCGCCGCCGGTGATCTGGTCGGCAGCTACCTGCAGGGCGGTATCGTAGTCACCGGCGGCGATGAGCCGGGCGAATTTGCGCGATCCTGCCACGTTGGTGCGTTCACCGATCAGCGTGAAATTATTGTGTGCGACGTCGAGCGTGACGGTTTCCAGCCCGCTGACGCGGAGCAGCTGGTCCGATTCGCGGAAAGGCCTGGGAGCAAGACCTTCGACGACGGCCTTTTCTGCCGCGATATGCTCGGGCGACGTGCCGCAGCAGCCGCCCACGATGTTGACCAGCCCCGTTTCGGCCATCTTCCGGATGGAGGCGGCCATCTTTTCGGGAGTCTCGTCGTACAGGCCCATCTCGTTGGGAAGGCCGGCGTTCGGATAGCAGATCACGGGGACATCGCAGAAAGCGGACACCTGCTCGATGAGCGGCAGCAACTGTTCTGCACCGAGCGAGCAGTTGAGGCCGAAGGCCGTCAGCGGATAGTGCCGGACGGCGGTGTAGAAAGCCTCGAGGGTCTGGCCGGTGAGGGTACGGCCGGCACGGTCGCCGGGCGAGACCGACACGATGACGGGAAAACCCCAGGCCACGCGGGAAACGGCGTAGAGGGCGGCCTTGGCGTTGAGGGCGTCGAAGCAGGTCTCGATAAGCAGCAGGTCGACGCCGCCGATGATGAGGGCCCGGACCTGTTCTTCGTAGATGGCGGCCAGGTCCTCGAAGGAGAGCGGCCGTCCGTCGCCGTCGGCCAGGTCGGTGGCCAGGGTCAGCGATTTGGACGTGGGGCCGATGCTGCCGGCGACCCATACGGGCCGTCCGGCCCGTTCGGCTTCGGTGCGGGCGATGCGGGCGCCGGCCGTTGCCAGTTCAGGAACCTGGTCTTCCAGTCCGTATTCTTTCTGGGAGAGGCGGTTGCTGCTGAAGGTGTTGGTCTCGATGATATCGGCGCCGGCCTCGATATAGGCGCGGTGCACGGCGGCGATGATGTCCGGCCGGGTGAGGTTGAGCTGGTCGAAGTTGCCGCTCAGGCCCCGGCGCTGGAGCTGGGTGCCCATGGCGCCGTCGAGCAGCAGGATCCGCTCCTCCATAGCCTCCCGGATATCATCGTTCAGATTCATGCTGCAAAAGTACTATATTTTATCCAAAGCTTGCTGCAGATCTTCGAGCAGGTCGTCGATGTGCTCGGTGCCGATGGACAGGCGGATGGTGCTGGGGAAGATGCCCTGCTCCTGCTTTTCGGTTTCGGTGAGCTGCGAATGCGTGGTCGTCGCGGGATGGATCACCAGCGACTTGACGTCCGCTACGTTGGCCAGCAGCGAGAAGATCTGCAGGCTGTTGAGGAAGCGGAACGCCTCTTCCTTGCCGCCTTTAACCTCGAAGGTGAAGATCGAGCCCGCGCCGTTCGGGAAGTATCGCTGGTAGGTGGCATGGTCCGGGTGGCTGGGCAACGACGGATGGTTGACTTTCGACACTTTGGGATGATGCGACAGGAAATCCACGATTTTCAGTGCATTGGAAACCTGGCGCTCGACGCGCAGTGAAAGCGTCTCAAGTCCCTGCAGCAGGATGAAGGCCGTGATCGGGCTGATGCTGGCGCCGGTGTCGCGCAGCAGCACGCAGCGGGCGCGGGTGACGAAGGCGGCGGGGCCGGCCAGGTCGGCGAAGACCACGCCGTAGTAGCCGCTCTCCGGCTCCGTGAACTGCGGGAACTTGCCCGAAGCGCGCCAGTCGAACCGGCCGCCGTCCACGATGACGCCGCCCAGGGCGGTACCGTGGCCGCAGATGAACTTCGTGGCGGAATGGACGACGATGTCCGCTCCGTGTTCGATGGGCCGGATCAGGTAGGGGGTCCCGAAGGTGTTGTCAACCACCAGGGGGATCTGGTGCCGGTGGGCGATGGCCGCCACGGCATCGATGTCGATGAGGTTGCTGTTCGGATTGCCCAGTGTCTCGATATAGAGGGCCTTGGTGTTCGGCCGGATGGCTTTCTCGAAATTATTCAGGTCGGCAGGATCCACGAAGGTCGTCGTGATGCCATAGGGTACGAGCGTGTGCTGCAGCAGGTCGAAGGTGCCGCCGTAGATGGTTTGGGCGGCTACGATGTGGTCGCCTGCTCCGGCCAGGTTCAGGATGGAGTAGGAGACCGCTGCAGCACCGGTGGCTACCGCCAGTGCGCCGACGCCGCCTTCCAGCGCGGCGATGCGCTGTTCGAAGACCGTCTGCGTCGGGTTGGTGATGCGGCTGTAGATGTTCCCTTCCTTGCTCAGGTCGAAACGTGCTGCGGCGTCTTCCGCATTCGGAAACAGGTAGGCGGTTGTCAGATAGACGGGGACGGCGCGGGCGTCGGTCACGGGGTCGGCCTGCTCCTGCCCGACGTGCAGTTGCAAGGTCTCAAAGTGGAGTTTGCTGGAGTCCATTTTCGTAATGATTTTGGTTGCAAAATTAGGGTATATGGATTTTTCGGACAAGATTCTTTGAAAAATAAGAATATTCAACCATTGAATGGATATTTTGTAGAACAGCCGAATGGTTTTTGGCGAAAAGGGGTGTGCCGACAGAAAAAACGGCTGTGTCTTTTGCCGCATGTTCAATTGTTTTTGTCCCGTGTTCAAATCCGTAAGCCGTGTTTGTATTCTTGATTTTTATCAGTAAGTTTGTAGAGTGGAAAAAGACAAATCCAACATTTATTCGATATGAAAAAAATCTTTTTGATTATGACTGCTGTGCTTTGCACGCTTTCCCTCTCCGCCCAGCCGAAGCTGCGCGCCGACAACATCGATGAAATCCTCAAGGCGATGACGCTGGAGGAAAAGGCCGCGCTGCTCGTCGGTGGCGGCTGGGGCTCGATGACCGCCGGTTCGATGACGGCTTCGAGCGAGACGCTCGTTTCCGGTGCTGCCGGCACGACCCGTCCCGTCGAGCGCCTCGGCGTTCCCGTGACCGTTCTGGCCGACGGCCCTGCCGGCCTTCGCATCAACCCGACCCGTCCTGGTACCGACAAGACTTTCTACTGCACCGGTTTCCCGGTCGGTACGGTCCTGGCATCGACCTGGAACACCGCCCTTGTGGAGGAACTGACCACCGCCATGGGCAACGAGGTGAAGGAATACGGTGTCGACGTGCTCCTGGCTCCGGGCCAGAACCTGCACCGCAACCCGCTCTGCGGCCGTAACTTCGAATATTTCTCCGAGGACCCGCTGCTCTCCGGCAAGATGTCCGCCGCCTATGTCCGTGGCATCCAGAGCAATGGCGTGGGCGTGAGCATCAAGCACTTCGCCGCCAACAGCCAGGAGGTGAACCGTCAGCAGAACGATTCGCGCATCAACGTGCGCGCCTTGCGCGAGCTTTATCTCAAAGGCTTCGAGATCGCTGTCAAGGAATCCGATCCCTGGACCGTCATGTCTTCGTACAACCGTCTCAACGGCACCTTCACCCAGCAGAGCCGCGACCTGCTGACCACCATCCTTCGTGACGAGTGGGGCTTCAACGGCATCGTGATGACCGACTGGGGCAACAAGGAAGGCACCGTGGCCGCCGTCAACGCCGGCAACGACCTGATGGAGCCCGGCATGGACAACGAGATCGAGCGCATCATCGCCGGTGTCAAGGACGGCCGCATCTCGCAGGAGCAGCTCGACGCCAACGTCCGCCGCATGCTCGAATACATCGTCCGCACCCCGCGTTTCAAGAATTACAAGTATTCCAACAAGCCCAATCTGAAAGCCCATGCAGACCTGGTACACAAGGCTACTGCCGAAGGCCTCGTGCTCCTCGAGAACAATGGCGCCCTGCCGTTCAAGGATGTAAAGAAGGTGGCCCTTTACGGCACCGGTTCCTATGACTTCATCGCCGGTGGCACTGGTTCCGGCAACGTGAACAAGGCCTATGTCCGCAATGTGGCCGAGGGTTTCAAGGCCAACGGCATCGAAGTGGATGCTGACATCCAGACCTGGTATGAGCAGTACATCACCTTCACCAAGACGCAGTTGCGCAACAATGCAGCCGGCAACGGCCTCGGCATCCTGCTTGGTGACCCGGTGGTTCCCGAAATGGAGATTTCCCGCTCTTTCATTGAGAAGAAACTCCCCATGACCGACGTGGCCGTGCTGACCATCTCCCGCAATGCCGGTGAGGGCGACGACCGCAAGGCCGCCGACGGCGACTGGACCCTGACGGGCCAGGAGCGCGAACTGATGCAGACGCTCGCTGATGTGTATCACGCAGCCGGCAAGCAGTTCGTCGTGGTGCTCAACATCGGCGGTGTCATCGAGACGGCTTCCTGGAAGCACATTCCCGACGCCGTGCTGCTGGCCTGGACTCCGGGTCAGGAAGGTGGTCTTGCCGTGGCCGACGTGCTCTGCGGTGCTTCCAATCCTTCGGGCAAGCTCCCGATGACCTTCCCGGTAAGTTACTTCGACATTCCTTCGTCGTTCAATTTCCCGCACAATTACAAAGGCGGCAACAGCATCGACCTGATGGCTCTGCTGGGTGGCGGCAATCAGCGCCGTCGTCTGGTGAAGGACGTCGACTACACCGAGTATACCGAGGGTATCTGGGTGGGCTACCGCTATTTCACGACCGCTGGCAAGAAGGTGTCCTATCCGTTCGGCTACGGCCTGAGTTACACGACATTCGCTTACAGCAAGCCGGTCGTGAAAGTTGAGAAGGACGGCACGGTCAAGGCGACCGTTACCGTGACGAACACTGGTTCCGTGGCCGGCAAGGAGATCGTCGAACTCTACGTGACCGCTCCTGACGGCGGCCTCGTGAAACCGGTCTACGAGCTCAAGGGCTTCGCCAAGACGAAAGAGCTGAAACCCGGCAAGTCCGAGACGCTGACCATCACCATCGATCCGTATACCCTGGCTTCGTTCAACGAGAATACTTCCGCTTGGGAGACCGCTGCCGGCAACTACACTGCCCACTTCGGCGCCTCCGCCGCCGACATCCGCTGCACGGCTCCCTTCAAGCTCGCCAAACCGCAGAGCTGGCCCGTCAACCGCGTCCTTCTCCCCGCCGAACCCGTCAAGGAGATTGCTGTGAAATAATCCTATGTCATGCCCGGCTCCGACCGGGCATCTCATTATCACCGTCTGGCCAAGAAATCCTCGTCATTTCTTGGCCAGACGTGTTGCTGGGGTAGGTCCGGCCATATTATGGGGTAGGTCTCTCTCTGTTTTGGGGTAGGTCGAACGGAATGGCCGGGACCTATCCCGCAAATTGACCTTGCAGAGCATAGAGTGATGTAGGTGCCAGCCCTTTTGTTGGACCTACCCCAAAGAACACCGACACCTATCCCGCCAACAATTTGGCTGATTCGAATTTAGTAGCGCATCCGGGCATCTGTCTCCGTCTGGGGAGGGACATTCCCTCGCTCATGCGGAGAAAAAGGGGCTCACCCGGATTTGTGTTGACTGGGGCTCTGCCCCAAACCCTGCCGCTCCGGCCTGCTATCACACAGGCTCCTACAAACGGCCTCCGCTAGCGGCTGATGCCGCTTTTCCAGACGCCGTCATGCAAGCACCGCTCCCTGCACAGGCCCTCGCACATTCCCTTTTTCTCCAAATCGCTCAGAAATGTCCCTCCCCAGACTCCGACCTTGCCTTTTATCATTGACTCCTTCCTGTCACGCTTCAAAGCGTTGCACTTCAGAGTAGAATCCAGCTTCTGAATTGCACCCAGAAAGAGTAATAATTCCTAATGGTAATTGTTGTTGGGCGACTCTAGAAATGGAAGAATGCCCTTTCTATGAATGAGGGGAAAGATTCCCTCAATTAAGCGTGAAATCATAGGCAAAAACGTGCTCGGTAATTTTGCAAAGATTATAGAGCGTTTTGCTGCAAGTACAGGATTATCCCATCCTCATGCAACCCAACAATAGCCATTTTCCCCGCAGGCGACTCCAGGAAGGCTAGGCTCTCTTTGGAATCCTGGAACCCGTTTTCCGTGAGTGCGGCTGCGCAGCGGGTGCGCGTCAGTAAGGCGAAGCGGGCCTCTTCGTCCGCATCTCCATCGGAATAATCCGTCCGGATCTTGTGGCCCTGCAGATGCTTCTCGGCAGCGCGGTAGAGGCAGTCGGCAAGGCGGTCGCCGGCGGTATGGCCAGGGGAGGTGTAGCAGCTCCAGCCGGTGGCGGTGTGCCACTGGCCATCGGAGCCGGCCGCATCGACATGGACGGAAACGAGGACCACATGGTCTTTGCCCAGACGGCGGCACCAGGCATTGACCCGGCGGACACGCTCGGAGAGCGGGATGTCTTCAAACTCGGGTACCAGGACCTCGGCATCGTGGCCGAGCGCCTGAAGGCGGGCCACCACGGCCGCCGCGATTTCACGGGTGTACTGGTATTCGCGAAAGCGTCCGTCGGGACTGCATTTGCCGGGCGTGTTGCGGCCATGACCGGGATCAATGAGGT